>NZ_SZWJ01000007.1:0-93221 GCF_012184455.1 Caulobacter sp. SSI4214
GAGCGGCGGCCTCCAGCGCATCGGCCAGGCGGCGCAGGGCGCGAGGGTTCTCACAGCCCAACGGCGCCCCGGTGACGTCCTGAACATAGAAAACGTCCAGGGCTTGGCCCTGACGGGAGGTAAAGACCCGGGCGCCGACCACGTTGCCGCCCAGCGACGAGATGGCGAGCGCCAGGTCGGCGAACAGGCCGCGACGGTCCTTGGCGGCGATGACGATCTCGGCGGCGTTCTGGCCGGGACGCACCCGGCCCTCGGCGGCGGCCCCGCCCTGGATGGCGGCGCGCCGGGCCAGGGCGGCGTGCTCCACAAGATCCTCGATCGGAAAGGCGCTGAAATAGGCGTTTTCCATGGCCACGGCCCAGCCCATCGCGGCGGGGTCGGTTTCGATCAACGCGGCGCGGGCGGTCTCGGCGACGCCCTCCTGGTGGCGTTGGACATTGGCGGCGGCCTCGCTGCCGCGCCCGCCCCGGAACACCGCCTCGGTGGCGTTGTAGAGCTCACGCAGAAGCTGACCCTTCCAGCCGTTCCACACGCCCGGCCCCACCGCGCGGATGTCGGCGACGGTGATGACCAGGAGCAAACGCAGGCGCTCGGGATTTTCGACGATCCGGGCGAAGGCCGCGACGGTGCCGGGGTCGGAGACGTCGCGCTTCTGGGCGAAGTCGCTCATCACCAGATGGTTCTCGACCAGCCAGGCGACCAGCTCGACCTTGCTGCGCTCGACGCCCAGGCGCTCGCAGGCGCTGCGGGCGCTGCGAGCCCCGGCCTTCTCCTGGCCGCCCACCCCGCCCTTGCCGGTGTCGTGCAGCAGCATGGCCAGGAACAGGGCCTCGCGATCCTCGATCAAGGGCATGATCGACACGGCCAACGGATGGTCCTCGGCGAGACGGCCGGCGGCGATGTCGCCAATGATGCCAACGGCCCGCAGGGTGTGCTCGTCCACCGTGTACGAGTGGTACATGTTGAACTGCATCTGGGCCACGACGCGGCCGAATTCGGGGATGAAGCGGCCTAGGACGCCCGCGTCGTTCATCAGGGTCAGGGTGCGATAGCTGCGCTTTCCCCTGGCCAGGAGGTCCAAGAACGCCTTGGTCGCTCGCGGGTCGCGGCGAACCTTCGAGGTGATCAGCGACAGCTGCCGGGTCACCGCCGTGAAGGCGTCGGGGTGCAGATCCAGATCGCGCTCGTCGGCGATCTTGAACAGGCGGATCAGGTTGACCGGATCGGCCTCGAAGATCTCCGGTCCGTCGATGTTCAGACGCCCGTTGTCCTCATAGAAGCCCTGGACTTCCAGCGCCTTGCGCTTGGGTCGCCCGCCGGGAAGGAAGCGTGAGATGCCCTTGGGCTCGTTCTTGAAGTGCTCGGCCTCCAGCTTGGCCGAGAAGGCGCGGGTCAGGGCCCCGACCTCCTTGGCGATCAGGAAGTAGCGGCGCATGAAGCGCTCGACCGCCGGCGCGTCGCCCCGGTCGCCATAGCCCATGCGGCGAGCGATCTCGGGCTGCAGGTCGAAGGTCAGGCGCTCCTCGGGCCGACCTGTCGTGAAATGCAGATGGGCGCGCACGGCGTGCAGGAAATCGAAGGCCCGGATGAAGGCCTTGGTCTCACGGCCGGAGAACACCTCCAGCTTGAAGACGTCCTCGGGCCGGTCGACGGGGTGCAGGTACTCGGCGATCCACATCAGGGTATGGAGGTCGCGCAGCCCGCCCTTGCCTTCCTTGACATTCGGCTCGACCATGTAGCGGCTGGTTCCGGCCCGGGCCTGGCGGTCGTCGCGCTCCTTCAGCTTGGCGGCGACGAACTGGGCGCCCGTGCCCTTCATCACCTCGTCGCGGAAGCGCTTCTTCAGCTCCTCGGCCAGGCGCTCGTCGCCGGTCAGGCGGCGCGCCTCGAGGATCGAGGTGCGGATCGTGAAATCTTCCTTCGACAGCCGCACGCACTCCTCGATGGTGCGCGACGCGTGGCCGACCTTGAAGCCCAGGTCCCACAGCGCATAGAGCATGAACTCGATCACGCTCTCGGCGTGCGGCGTCTGCTTGTAGGGCCGCAGAAACAGCAGATCGATGTCGCTGAACGGCGCCAGGGTGCCGCGGCCATAGCCGCCGACGGCCAGCAGGCACAGGCGCTCGCCCTCGGTGGGATTGCGCGCCCGGAAGACGTGCACCGTGGTGAAATCATAGAGCGCGGTGATTACCTCGTCGGTGACGCCGCTGATCAGGCGGGCGGTCTCGACGCCGCTCGCCCCGTTCTCCAGCCGCTCCTTGGCGATCATCCGGCCGCGAAACAGCGCCTGCTTCAGAATGTCGATGGCGCGCGACCGCTGCTCGGCCTCGTTGCCGATCGAGTCGAGGGCGGCGGCCGACAGGCGCGCCCGAAGGGCGAGACCGTCGACGACGTGTTCCAGGCGGGTGGGGCGGAGGCGACGCGGCATGACGGTTATAGGACTTACCACAGCGTGACAGCCAAAAGTGGGCCGTTTTGGCGACCATCACACGGCCACTAAAGACTCTAGGTCTTGAGCAGACCCTTAAGACGATAGAGCGCTTCCAAGGCCTCGCGCGGGCTCATGCCGTCAATGTCGAGGTCCGACAACGTCTCCTCGACGGCGCTGGGCGCCGCTTTGGCGGGCGCCCCCATGGCGGTTGTGGCCACCGCCTGACTCGCGGCGAACAGCGGCAGGTCGTCCAGCTTGGCCGGCGACTGGTCCTTGCTCTCCAGGCGATCCAGCACCTCGCGGGCCCGGGCCACGACCGGCAGGGGCACCCCCGCCAGCTTGGCGACCTGCACGCCATAGGAGCGGTCGGCGGGTCCGGGCGCCGCCTCATGCAGGAAGACGAGGTCGCCGTTCCACTCCTTGGCCCGCAGGGAGAGGTTGGAGACAAAGCTCATCCGCTCCTCAAGCGTCGCCAGCTCGTGATAGTGCGTGGCGAAGAGGGCGCGGCTCCGGTTGACGTCGTGCAGGGCCTCGGCGCAGGCCCACGCGATCGCGAGGCCGTCATAGGTGGCGGTGCCCCGGCCGATCTCGTCGAGGATCACCAGCGAGCGCGGCCCGGCCTGGGTCAGGATGGCGGCGGTCTCGACCATTTCCATCATGAAGGTCGAACGGCCGCGCGCCAGATCATCGCCAGCGCCGACGCGGCTGAACAGGCGATCGACGACGCCCAGCCGGAAGCTGGCCGCCGGCACATAGCACCCGGATTGGGCCAGGATCGCCAGCAAGGCGTTCTGGCGCAGGAAGGTCGACTTACCGGCCATGTTCGGCCCGGTGACGATCGACAGACGCGGCCCGCTCTCGCCCGAGGCGTCGAGACAGCAGTCGTTGGGCGTGTAGGGATCCCCGGCGCGCTTGACGGCCGCTTCCACCACCGGGTGGCGGGCAGCCTTGGCGTCGAAGGCGTAGGACGTATCGACAATCGGCCGCACCGCGCCGGCGTCCTCGGCCCATTCGGCCAGAGCGGAAGCCACGTCCAGGCGAGCCAAAGCCTCGGCGGCGATCTGGATGGCGTCGGCCAACATTCGGGCCTGCTCGCGCCAGTCCTCGAAAGCGGCGACCTCCATGGCCAGGGCCCGCTCGGCCGCCTGGGCGATGCGGGCGTCCAGGTCGGCGAGCTCCACCGTGGTGAAGCGGACCTGGTTGGCCAGGGTCTGGCGGTGGATGAAGGTCGCGTTGAGCGGCGGCTGGAACAACGGGTCGGCCTTGCCGGCCGTCGCCTCGACGAAATAGCCGAGCACGCCGTTGTGGCGGATCTTCAGCGGCACGCCGCTCTCGGCCATCAGTTGGGCTTCCATGGCCACGATCACCTTGCGGCTGTCGTCGCGCAGACTTCGGGCCTGGTCGAGCTCGGGCCGGACCCCCGCCGCCACGAAGCCGCCGTCGCGGGCCAGGGCCGGCAGATCCGCGCCCAAGCCCTGTTCCAGGGTGTTCAGGAACCGCGACAAACCCTCGTGCAGCGAGGGGGTCAGGGCTTTGAGCGCGTGCTCGACCTCGAACGGCGGCGGCGACAGGGGATCGGGCGATCCGCCGGCCATGCCGGCCAGACGCTCGCCGACCTTCAGCGTGTCGCGGATACAGCCAAGATCACGCGGGCCGCCCCGACCCAGGGCCAGACGCGACAGGGCCCGGGCCATGTCACCGGCGCCCTTGAGCACTTCGCGCAGGCGCTGGCGGAGCTGGCGGTGCTCCACGAACCATTCCACGGCGTCCAGGCGCTGGTCGATGGCGGCGACGTCCAGCAACGGCCGGGCCAGGCGCGAGGCCAGCATCCGCGCCCCGCCGGCGGTCACGGTGCGGTCGATGGCCGCCAGCAGCGAGCCGTTGCGGTCGCCGGTCTGGGTGCGGTCGATCTCGAGGCTGCCGCGCGTGGCCGGATCGATGGCCATGACGTCGGCGTCGGCCGCTCGCCGGGGCGCGCGAAGCGCCGGCAGCTTGCCGGCCTGGGTCATTTCCAGATGGGCGGCGATCAGGCCCAGAGCGCCGATCTCGGCCGGCGTCAGGCCGCCGAAGCCGTCCAGCGTCTCGACGCCATAGAGGCGCTTGACGCGGGTCTCGGAGGCTTGCGGCTCGGACAGGGCCGAGGGCATCGGCTGCACCAGGCCGCCACAGATCTTCAGCGTCTGGGAGAGGCTGTCGTCGGACAGCAGGCGGTCGGCGATCAGGGTCTCGGACGGCGCCAGGGCCGCCAGGATCGGCGCCACGGCCTCCTTGGCCAGGGCGAAGACCTCGACCTCGCCAGTGGACAGCTCGACGGACGCCACGGCCGCCTGCCCGGCGCGCAAGGCCACGGCGGCCAGACGGTTGGCGCCCCGCGCGTCCAGCAGACCGTCCTCGGTCAGGGTGCCCGGCGTGACCACGCGGACGATGTCGCGGCGGACGACGGACTTGGAGCCGCGCTTCTTGGCTTCGGCCGGGTCTTCCATCTGCTCGCAGACGGCGACCTTGAAGCCCAGGCGGATCAGCTTGGACAGGTAAGCCTCGGCCGCGTGCTGCGGCACGCCCGCCATCGGGATCGGCTGGCCGTTGTGCGTACCCCGGAACGTCTGGCTGATCCCCAACGCGGCGGCGGCCTTGTAGGCGTCGTCGAAGAACAGCTCGTAGAAGTCGCCCATGCGGAAGAAGATCAACGCATCGGGCTGCCGCGCCTTCATCTCGAAGAACTGAGCCATCACCGGCGTCGCGCCGGTGGGATCGATCTCGGAAGCGGCTGTGGGCGAGGCGTGGGCGTTCATCGCCCCGGAAACTACAGAGCGTCGCGGATGGCGTTAAGGGGTTTGGGGCCGGTTATCCACATGGGTAGCAAATTGCATTTTTTGCACATTGCTCCGAGGCGGTGGCTTAAGAACAGAGCGCTGTCACTTCAAACCTTTGCCCGTGTTCTTGATCGCCTTCTGAAGTCTACGTCCCACTTTCTTGATATCTTCGGCAGCAGGAAGCGCTTCTGGCATCTGCCCACCGATGTCCTTGATTGTTTGTCGAACCTTAGCCCCAACCTCAAAATGTGCGCGATTAGCCGCCAATCGGCCCTTTATGCCTTCGCGACGTAGCTTCTCTTCGGTTTGCGTAGCACGAAAGAGGTTTGCCGCGAGCTCAGTGCTGCCCATGTGGTCGAGGATAGCTTGCTTGGCTGCCAGGCTCTTTCGTCGACGAATACCCGCGACATCCAGCCCGCCATATAGACCTTTGTATCCCTCGGTCTGAAAGATCGCGAACTCCACGCCCTCACGCACACCAGCGTTCTTCGCCGCACTCGCGAGATGCTTGTTATGGGTTTTGATTTCATCACGGAGAAGAACACGCCGCTCGTCCTCAGACAGCGGAAGATACTCTTGAGCTTCTTGGTCCGCGATCTCCTGACGGCGCGTCTGGATCGCGAAATAGGTCTGAGCAAAAGCGATTGGTCGTTTTCGACCGTCACCATTCTGGGCGACCAAGTAGCAAGCGTAGCGGCTAAGTACGATATCATCGATCTCCCGCTCAGCGCCCTTGCCGATCGTGATCATCTTCCCGACGTCGGCAAAATGATCGGCGCACTGATGCCCGGCCTGTTCACAGGCCTCCTTCGCCTTAACGATGACAGCGAGGAAGTTATCCCACTTGGCATATCCAAGCAGGATCTGAAGGTCGCGACCGAACCAGTATTCGTTACCGCCGTCGTCGAGCTGTGCGGCAGCTTCAAACGCCGCCATTAACCCTTCGATCGTCTCTTCCGATCGTCTAAGCGGAATCGGCTCCGGAGGCGCGTGAGGACGATCCTGGGAAAATTTCTGAAGCGCCTCGTCAAACGCCAAATTGGCGATCTTACGGGCATGCTCGGGCTCATCAGACATCAGGGAGGCACCTTTAGCGAATAGGTACCCGGCTCTAGAGCCAGATCGGAACAATTATAGAACGATTCCGAAATTCTGCTAGAGCGCCAGCGCTTAGTTCCCCGTAACCTCTTCCCAGAACCTCTTCGCCTTGCCGACGAAGTTGGCCGACTTGGGGTTCTGCTTCTCGCCGCAAAGACCGGCCAGCTCGCGCATCAGTTCCTTCTGGCGCGCCGACAGGTGGGTCGGGGTCTCGACGAACAGTTCGACCACCAGGTCGCCGCGCTGGCGGCTGCGCAGGGACGGCATCCCCTTGCCCTTCAGGCGGACGGTCTTGCCGGTCTGAGCGCCTTCCGGAACCTGGACCGAGATCTTGCACTCGCCGTCGCAAGCCTCGCCGCCCAGCAGGCAGGGGGCCTCGATCTCGCCGCCCAGGGCGGCCGTGGTCATCGGCACCGGCACGGTGCAAAGCAGGTCGAGGCCGTCGCGCTCGAACAGCTCGTGCGGGGTCACCGATAGGAAGATGTAGAGGTCGCCGCGCGGACCGCCGCGGGCGCCGGCGTCGCCCTCGCCCGCCAGGCGGATCCGAGCGCCGTCGTCGACGCCGGCCGGGATGCGCACCGATAGGGTGCGCTCGCGCCGCACCTGGCCGTGGCCGTGGCAGTTGCCGCAGGGGTCCAGGATCATGCGGCCCGAGCCGCCGCAGCGGGGGCAGGTGCGCTCGACCGCGAAGAAGCCTTGCGTGGCCCGGACGCGGCCCGCGCCGCCGCACGTGCCGCAGACCGTGGGATTGGTGCCCGGCTTGGCGCCGGAGCCCTCGCAGACCTCGCAGGTCATGGCGGCGGGCACCTGGATCTCGACCTCGGCGCCCGCATAGGCCTGCTCGAGGGAGATCTCCAGATCATAGCGCAGATCCTGGCCGCGCTGGGGTCCGTTCGACTGCCGGCGACCACCGCCGAACATCTCGCCGAACACGTCGCCAAAGACGTCATTGAAGATGTCGCTGGCGTCGAAACCCTGGCCGCCGAATCCGCCTTGGCCGCCCTGGCCATTGACCCCGGCATGGCCGAAGCGGTCATAGGCCGCGCGCTTCTGCGGATCGGAGAGGACGCTGTAGGCCTCGTTGATTTCCTTGAACCGGCCGGCGGCGTTTTCGCACCCCCCGTTGCGGTCGGGGTGGTGTTCCATCGCCAGCTTGCGGAACGCGGACTTCAGACCAGCTTCGTCGATGGTCCGGGTCACGCCGAGAATTTCGTAATAGTCGCGCATCGTCAGCGTCTGGCGCCCAAAAGGCCCACGAAAGTGGCGTTGATAGGGGAAGAGGTGGGATAGCGCTCGGCCCGGCGCAAGGCGTCTTCGGGCGTCGAGACAAGAGGTCGCGGCCGCGGAACAAGGCTATCGCGAATGTTCCGCGGCGCGCGCATGGCGGCTTAGTGCGCCGGCTTGTCGTTGTGGTCGACTTCCTCGAACTCGGCGTCGACGACGCCATCGTCCGCGGCGTGGGCTTCACCGCCCTCGGCCGAGCCTTGCTGGGCCGCGTACATCGCTTCGCCCAGCTTCATCGAGGCCTGGATCAGGGCTTGGGTCTTGGCCTGGATGGCCTCGACGTCCTCGCCTTCCAGCGCCGACTTCAGGTCGGCGATCCCGGTCTCGATCGCGGTCTTCTCGGCCGCGCCGACCTTGTCGCCGTGCTCGGCCAGGGCCTTCTCGGTCGAGTGCAGGATCGCCTCGCCTTGGTTCTTGGCCTCGACCACCTTTTTCTTCTGCTCGTCCTGAGCCTTGTTGGCCTCGGCTTCCTTGACCATCCGCTCGATGTCCGCGTCCGAAAGGCCGCCGTTGGCCTGAATGCGGATCGAGTGCTCCTTGTTGGTCGCCTTGTCCTTGGCGTGGACCTGGACAATGCCGTTGGCGTCGATGTCGAAGGTAACCTCGATCTGCGGCACGCCGCGCGGAGCCGGCGGAATGCCGACCAGGTCGAACTGACCCAGGATCTTGTTGTCGGCGGCCATCGGGCGTTCGCCCTGGAACACGCGGATCGTCACGGCCGACTGATTGTCGTCGGCGGTCGAGAAGGTCTGCGAGCGCTTGGTCGGGATCGTCGTGTTGCGTTCGATCAGCGGGGTGAACACGCCGCCCAGGGTCTCGATGCCCAGGGTCAGCGGGGTCACGTCCAGCAGCAGCACGTCCTTGACGTCGCCTTGCAGCACGCCGGCCTGAACGGCCGCGCCCAGCGCCACGACTTCATCGGGGTTCACGCCCTTGTGGGGCTCGCGACCGAAGAAGTCCTGAACGGCTTGCTGGACCTTGGGCATGCGCGTCATGCCGCCGACCAGAACGACCTCGTCGATGTCGCTCTTCTTCAGGCCGGCGTCCTTCAGGGCCTGCTCGCACGGACCGATGGTCTTGGCGATCAGGTCGTCCACCAAGGCTTCCAGCTTGGCGCGCGACAGCTTGATGTTCAGGTGCAGCGGACCCGAGGCGTTCATGCTGATGAACGGCAGGTTCACTTCGTACTGAGCGGTCGAGGACAGCTCCTTCTTGGCCTTTTCGGCCTCTTCCTTCAGGCGCTGCAGGGCCAGCTTGTCCTTGCGCAGGTCGACGCCCTGCTCCTTCTTGAACTCGTCGGCCAGGTAGTCGACGATCCGAAGGTCGAAGTCTTCACCGCCCAGGAAGGTGTCGCCGTTGGTCGACTTCACCTCGAAGACGCCGTCGCCGATTTCCAGGATCGACACGTCGAAGGTGCCGCCGCCCAGGTCGTAGACGGCGATCTTCTTGTTGTTGTCCTTGTCCAGGCCATAGGCCAGGGCCGCGGCGGTCGGCTCGTTGATGATCCGCAGGACTTCCAGGCCGGCGATCTTGCCGGCGTCCTTGGTCGCCTGACGCTGGGCGTCGTTGAAGTAGGCCGGAACCGTGATGACCGCCTTGGTCACCGGCTCGCCCAGGTGGGCTTCGGCGGCTTCCTTCATCTTCTGCAGAATGAAGGCCGAAACTTCCTGCGGGCTGTAGTCCTTGCCGTGGGCCTTGACCCAGGCGTCGCCGGTCGGGCCCTTGACGATCTCGTAGGGCACCATGCCCTTGTCCTTCTCGACCACCGGATCGTTGGCGTTGCGGCCGATCAGGCGCTTGATCGCAAACAGGGTGTTGGTCGGGTTGGTCACGGCCTGGCGCTTGGCGGGCTGACCGATCAGGCGCTCGCCGTCTTCCAGGAAGGCCACGACCGACGGCGTGGTCCGAGCGCCCTCGGCGTTCTCGATCACCTTGGGGTTCTTGCCGTCCATGATGGCGACGCACGAGTTCGTGGTGCCAAGGTCGATGCCGATAATCTTGCTCATCTTCGTACCTGTCGCTCCTTTAGGCGGACGGCGGTGACAAGGGCCTTCTCGGAAGCGCCCCGGTTTTTCTCGCTCCGTCCCCAGTGGGGTTCGTACTCTAGTGGTTGATCCAAATCCTGTTCGCCCGGCGAAAACCGAGCGGGCAGAATGCGTTGTTCGAAGTTGACGAACCCGTCAACCCCGCTTCGCAGCGGATATGGGGGATAGCCGCGACGGTGCAAGGCCATAACCCCTCACGGCGAGGGGGAATCTGGGCCGGCGGCGACGAAAAAAGGCCGCGCCTCGCGGGCGCGGCCTTTGATATCGCGGGAAGATCCCCGAACGGCTTAGGATCAGCCGTTCTTGGCCACCCAGGCGGTGATCGCCGGCAGACGCTGCTGGCGAATCTTGGCGCGGTTCAGCACCCCGGCCGCGGCCTTCTCGGCCTCCTTGCGCGAGCCCTCGGCCAGGTTGGCCGCGGCGTAGGCCTTGATCTTGTCGGCCATGGCGGGGTTCGACGAGCTGGCGCCCAGACCCGGGATGAACCGGGTGCGGGAGCTGGAGTCGACCTTCTCGTTGACGGCGTCCTTGTGGGCCACGGCCCAGTCGAACGTCATGTCCGGGTGGTTGCGCGCCACGCCCGAGATCATCGAGCTGGACAGGGTTTCGCCCGGCTCCGGCGTCAGGGCCAGGTCCAGCGCCTTCTGGGCCAGGGTCTCGTCCTCGGCCGAGGCCAACAGCGAGTAGAGCTGGTTGCGGATCAGCGGGGTCTTCTCGGCCTGGGCCTGGGCGCGGATCGCGTCCCAGGTCGCGGCGTCGGCGTGCTTGGCCACCACGGAGGTGATGGTCCGGCGCAGCGGTCCGGGCAGGGCCGACGGATCGGTCTTGGAAGCGTTGAAGCGTCGGGTGGCCTCGGCGACCACGTCCGGATCGCCCAGCCCGCCCAGCACGCCGATCAGGTCGTTACGCAGGATGGCGATATTGTCGGCCTCGCCGGGCTTGGCGGTCCAGCCGACCTTGGCCAGCAGCGGCCGCAGGCGGGCGATGGCGAACTTGCGGAACGCCGCCCGCTCGGCCGGCTGACCTTCATAGTAGCCGTCGATCCCCAGGAAGGTGCCCGCCATCCGCGACAGCACCAGCGGATCGGCGTCCGCCGGGACCATCTTGCTGATGTCGAGGAAGTCGGTGGCGGGCTGGTAGCCGGCCAGGCCCATCGCCCACGAGTCGGTCATCAAGCCCAGTTGGTCGATCGCCGGCAGCTTGGCGAAGTTGGCGGCGATCTTCCCGAAACGCTCGGGACCATATTGGGTGCGGAAATAGCCGGCCTGGCCGGCATTGACCACGACCGGGCCACAGCCCGCCACCGTGACCGAGCCCTTGCCGCCGACGACAAGCGTCTTGGCCTCGCCGCCGCCCAGGGCCTTGACCGTCACCGGCACGCGCCAGGCCAGCGGCTTCTTGTCCTGATGATCGCGGCTGAATTCGCCTTGCGTGAAGGTCAGGGTCGTCTTGCCCGCCGCGCAGGTCTCGCCCGTCACCGTGATCAGCGGCACGCCCGGCTGCAGGGTGAAGTCGTGGGCGATGGCCTTGATCGGCTTCTTGGCCGAGGCCTCGACGGCGCTCCAAAGGTCGTCGCTGACCGTGTTGCCGTGATTGTGCTTCTTCATGTAGGCGCGCACGCCGTCGCGCCAGGCGTCATGACCCACATAGCTTTCCAGCATGCGGATGACCGCCTCGCCCTTCTGGTAGGTGATGGTGTCGAACGCCTGGCTCGCCTGCTCGACCGTCGCGACGTGCTGGACCACCGGGTGGGTGGTGGCCAGGCTGTCGACGCTCATCGCCGCCTCGCGGCCGCCGACGGCCTCCAGGGCGCCGTTCCATTCGGGGTGGAAGTGTTCGGTCGCCCGACCCTCCATCCACGAGGCGAAGCCCTCGTTCAGCCAAAGGTCGTCCCACCAGGCCATGGTGACCAGGTCGCCGAACCATTGGTGAGCCATTTCGTGGGCCACGGTGGTGAAGACGTTCTGCTTGTCGGTCTCGGTCGAGATCTTCGGATCCAGCAGCAGGGCGTATTCAAAGTAGAAGATCGCGCCCCAGTTCTCCATGGCGCTGAAGAACTGGCTGCGGCCGGGGGCGGCGATGTTGTCCAGCACCGGCAGCGGATAGGGCGTGCCGAAATAGTCGTTGTACCAAGGCAGGATCTCGGCGGCCGACTTCAGCGCGAACTGGGCCTTGGGGATGTCGCCCTTCTTGGTGACCACGCCGACATCGGCGCCCCCGGCCTTGACCGAGGCGCGGTCGAAGTCGCCGAGACCGAAGAACAGCAGGTAGGTCGACATCTTCGGCGAGGTCGCGAACTTGACCACCGTCTTGCCGTTGCCCAGGTCCTTGGACGAGGCGATCGGCATGTTGTTCAGGGCCATCTGGCCGGTGGGGATCGTCGCCTCGACGCTATAGGTGGCCTTGTAGAACGGCTCGTCCCAAGAAGGAATGAAGCGACGGGCGTCCGAGTTCTCGAACTGGGTGTAGATCGCCCGCTTCTTGCCGGCCTCGGTCTCGTAATCGAGGGCGAACAGGCCGGCGGCCTGCTTGTAGATCTTGCCCGCGTAATCGATCGCCAGGACGTATTTGCCCTTGGCCAGCGGCTTGTCGAACGTGAAGCTGGCGGTCTGGGCGTCGGCGTCGACCTTCACCTTCGCCTGGCCCACGCCGGCGATGGACACCTTGTCGAACGTCAGGTCGGCGGCTTGCAGGGTGACGGTGGCGGTCGGCTCGACCACCTCGATCGCGATCTTCACCTGAGCCGTGAAGGTTAGCTTGTCGAGGTCGGGCGTAAAGGCCAGATCATAGTGCGACGGGCGGACGTTGCGCGGCAGCTGGCTCGTCACCGAGGCGAAGGTGGCGCCTGGCGTACCGGCGGCGGCCGCGCTCGCGACGGGCTTGGCCTTCGCGGCGGCGGCTTTCGCGGCCGGGGCGGCGGAAACGCTCCCGGCGGCGAACAACATCACGGCGACGGCCGCGGAAGACATGAGACGACGCATGTTCGGTCCTAATGTGGAAAATTCGTCCGGCCCCCTCAGCCGGACGCGCAAACCAACACCGTCTGACAAAATGTCGCGCGTTAAATTTCAGTAATGTTTCGATCGCTTGAGATAACGCCCGGTTTCGACCTGTGGCCCGGCCTGCTGGACCTCGCCGCGCAACGGGATCTGGTCGAGACCGTCATGGCGGCGGCGGAGAGCGCGCCGTTCGCCCAGTATGAAACGGCTTATGGCAAGGCGATGAGCGTGGCCATGACCGCCTTCGGCCCGCTGGGCTGGACCAGCGACGGCGCCGGCTACCGCTATGCCGACCGCCATCCCGGAACCGGCGGGGTCTGGCCGGACATGCCCCGGGCGCTACTCGATCTCTGGGCGAAGCTGGGCGATACGGAGACGCCCCCGGACTCATGCCTGATCAATCTCTATCGCGACGACGCGCGCATGGGCTTGCACCAGGACCGCGACGAGGCCGATCCGCGCTTTCCGGTGCTGTCGATCTCGCTGGGCGACACGGCGGTGTTCCGGATCGGCGGGACCCGCCGCAAGGACCCGACACGCTCCCTACGCCTGTCCTCGGGAGACGTCTGCCGGCTGTCGGGTCCGGCGCGGCTGGCCTTCCACGGCGTGGACCGCATCCTGCCGGGTTCGTCGAGCCTGGTCCCCGGCGGCGGCCGGATCAATCTGACGCTTCGTCGGGCGCGGCGCGTGGCCTGACGCCATCGCCCCTTGAGCCATAAAAGGAAAAAGGCCGCCCCTTCGGGAGCGGCCATTTCCGTTCGAACCCTTTGAAAACCTGGACCCGGCTCAACCCCGCAGCTTGCGCGTCAGGGTCTCCAGGTCTTGGCTCAGCGCGCTGTCCTCGGCGCGTAGGGCTTCGATGCGGCGCACGGCGTGCAGCACCGTGGTGTGGTCGCGGCCCCCGAAGCGGCGGCCGATGTCCGGCAGCGAACGCGTGGTCAGTTGCTTGGCCAACCACATGGCGGCTTGGCGCGGGCGGGCCACGGCGCGGTTACGGCGCTCGCTGAGCAGGTCAGCCTGCTTCATGCCGTAGTGCTCGGCGGTCGCCTTCTGGATGTCGTCGATGGTGATGCGCTTCTCGCCCGAACGCAGGTGCGGGCGCAGGATGGCCTGGACCTCGTCCAGGGTCAGGCGCGACAGGCCCTCGCCCGCGCGGGCCGAAAGGGTGTTGAGCGCGCCTTCCAGCTCGCGGACGCTGTCGGTGAAGCGGTCGGCCAGGAACTGCATCGCCTCGGGACGCATGGTCGGCTCGA
Organism: Caulobacter sp. SSI4214; assembly: GCF_012184455.1. Classification (NCBI taxonomy): domain Bacteria; kingdom Pseudomonadati; phylum Pseudomonadota; class Alphaproteobacteria; order Caulobacterales; family Caulobacteraceae; genus Caulobacter; species Caulobacter sp. SSI4214. The sequence continues at coordinate 13,924 of NZ_SZWJ01000007.1, forward strand.
AGCCTTGCGCGGCCGAAAGGGTCTGGATCTTCCGCTCCAGAATGCCCAGGCGCAGGTTTCGGTCGGCCGGCTCCAGGCCGCAGACCAGACCCGCCGACAGGTGCGAGCGCAGGTGGGCGTCCATCTCGGTCATGGCCGACGGCGGGCGGTCGGCCGAGAAAACCACGCGGCCGCCTTCGCCCACCAGGGCGGTCAGGGTGTGGAACAGCTCTTCCTGGGTCGACTGCTTGCCGGCCACGAAATGCACGTCGTCGATGATCAGCAGGTCGGCGGCGCGCAGCTCTTCCTTGAAGGCCGCCGTCTGACGATCCATCACGGCGCGCACGAAGGTCGACAGGAAGCGCTCGGCGGTCAGATAGACCACGCGCTTTTCCGGCGCGTTGCGCATGGCTTCCCAGGCCAGGGCGTTCAGCAGGTGGGTTTTGCCGAAGCCGTAGGGGCCATGGAACAGCACGGGGTTGAAGTGACCGTCGGCCCAGTTGGCGATCCGGCGGGCCACGGCGTGGGCGAACTCGTTGGCCGGGCCGGGCACGAAGGTCTCGAAGGTGAAGCGCTCTTGCAGGCCCTGGGTGCGCGGGGACTTGGCGCCGGTCGGGGCCAGCGCGGGGGCGTCGCTGGAAACGGGCAGGACGATCTCGATGGGCTCCGGAGTCGGCGCGGCCTTGGGCGCGGCCTCGACATAGGCGCCCGCCGCCCCTTCCCGAGAGGCCTCGAACTCGAGACGCGACTTCAGGTCGATACGGCGACCCATGGCGTCGTTGGCGGCCCACAGCTCGCCGATCCGGCGCCAGGCGCTGCGACGGATCCAGTCGCGAGCGATGCCCGTGGGGGTCACGACGACGACATCACCGGTCGCGGCCTCGCGCAACGCCGCGGGCGCGATCCACGACCCGAAAGCCGCGTCGCCCAGCTCGCGTTTCAAAGCCACGCAAACCTTCGACCATACGCCCGGCGCCGGCTCGCAAGCCGTCGCGATCGTCGCCGAGAAGTCCTGACTGGCCACCCCGCCCTTCATCGTCATTCGTCCACCGCCTCGTACAAAAAAGAACCGCCGCATACACATCAGCCGCCGCCCCCCATGGCGCTCGGCCGGTTTCCTCAACGCACACAGGTTCTTACCCGGCGAACACGATCGGTCCGCCGCCGCCTTGTTTTTTCCAAGACTGGAGAAGCGTTGAGACGCTTAAACTAGCCAGCGGCCCCCGCCGGTCAAACGGAAAACTTGCGTCCGATCGCGGATATTTCTGTTGACTCGCGAGCGCCCCTCGCCCCGCAAGGGAATAGCGCCGCCGACTACTCAGATCACAGATTGCAACGACAGCGCTAAGACCTTTGATCCAAAGCAAAAGCCGGTCGAGCGCGCCCGACCGGCTTTTTTAAATACTTGAAAAGGTTGGACGAACAGCGTTCGTCCAAAATCTGGACTAGGCGGCGGCCTTATCCAGCTTCTTCAGGCGCGCCGCCAGACGGGACACTTTGCGCGAGCCCGTATTGGGGTGAACCACGCCCTTCGAGACCGCGCGCATCAGCTCCGATTGAGCTTCCACGAAAGCGGCCTTGGCGACGGCGACGTCGCCCTTGGCGATGGCGTCTTCGAACTTGCGCAGGAACGTGCGCACGCGCGAACGGCGAGCGGTGTTGACTTCGGTGCGACGAGCGATCTTGCGGATCGCTTTCTTGGCGCCGGGATTATTGGCCATGCGGTAGGACCTTCAAACGGACAGCCCGCGGGCGGCCGCGAAGCAGTTGAAATCGAGCGCGCGGATATACGGGAAGCGCCGGCCGGGGTCAACGGTCCACAGGCAGGAATCCGATGGTCCGGACGAAGCAAACGATTCCGCTTCCATTACGTCCCCGTGAACGTCGGCTTCCGCTTCTCGACGAAAGCCGCCATGCCCTCCTTCTGGTCGTCGAACGCGAACAGCGAGTGGAACAGGCGACGCTCCAGGGCCACGCCGGTCGTCAGGGTCGTCTCGTAGGCGGCCTGCACCAGCTCCTTGTTCATCGCCACGGCCAGCGGCGACTGGGCCGCGATCTTCGCGGCGATCGCGAGAACCTCGTCGATCAGACTGTCGGCCGGGAAGACGCGGGACACGAGGCCCGAGCGCTCAGCCTCGTCGGCGGCCATCATCCGGCCGGTCAGGATCATGTCCATGGCCTTGGACTTGCCCACGAAGCGGGTCAGGCGCTGGGTGCCGCCGATGCCGGGCGCGACGCCGAGATTGATCTCGGGCTGGCCGAACTTGGCGCTATCGGCCGCTATGATCATGTCGCACATCATCGCCAGCTCGCAGCCGCCGCCCAGGGCGTAGCCGGCGACGGCGGCGATGATCGGCTTGCGGCACTGCTCGATCGCCCGCGCCCCGGCGGTGAAGAAGTCGGCCTTGAACATCTGGGCGTAGGTCTTGTCCGACATCTCCTTGATGTCGGCGCCGGCCGCGAAGGCCTTGGCCGAGCCCGTTAGGACGATGCAGCCCACCTGGTCGTCGGCTTCAGCCGCCGCCAGGGCCTCGGCGAGCTCGGCCAGCAGGGCGGTATTGAGCGCGTTCAAGGCCTCGGGCCGGTTCAGGCGGATCAGGGCGACGCCTGGCGCGCGCTCGGGGGCTTCGACGATCAGGGTCTGGTACGCGGCCATCACGGGGTCTCCTGCTTGGAGAGTCCGTTATAAAGACACCGTCGCGCTTGGGGAGCCTCCCCTTACGTTCCGGCCGAGCTTTCAGACCTGGCACACCGGACAGAAGAACGTCGAGCGACCGGCCTGGACCTCCCGGGCGATGACCCCCTTGCAGCCCGTCGTCGGGCAGGGCTCGCCCTCGCGGTCATAGACACGGAAGCGATGCTGGAAATAGCCCAGGGCCCCGTCGGCGGCGGCGAAGTCCTTCAAGGTCGAGCCGCCGACCTCCACCGCCTCGGCCAGGACATCCTTGATCGCCGTGGTCAGGGGCGAGAGACGCGTTGGCGCGATCTCGCCCGAGGGCTTGAACGGCGAGACGCGCGCGCGGTGCAGGGCCTCGCACACATAGATATTGCCAAGGCCCGCGACGGTGCGCTGATCCAGAAGCAAGGTCTTGGGCCCTTGCTTGCGGCCCGCGAAGGCCTTTTCCAGCACACCGGCGTCGAAATCCGCGCTCAGCGGCTCGGGGCCCATGGCCGCGAACCAGGCGTGGCGCGCCAGCTGATCGGTCGGAACAAGGTCCATGAAGCCGAACCGGCGGGGATCGTAATAGGTGACCACGGCGCCGGCTTCGGTCTCGAAGACGATATGGGCGTGCTTGTCGTCCGGCGAAACGGGATGGGCGAAGTCCCCCGGGCGCCGGACGCCCTCCGGCGCCGCGATCTCGAACCGCCCGGTCATGCCCAGGTGCATCACCAAGGTGTCGCCCCGGTCGAGCGGCGCCAGCAGGTACTTGGCGCGGCGATCAAGGCGCAGGATCCTCGCGCCCGTCAGGCGCTGGACGAAACCCTCCGGCAAGGGAAAGCGGAGATCGGGCCGATTGGCGCGGACACGGACCAGGCGCGCGTCGGCGAGAACCGGCTCCAGGCCTCGGCGAACGGTCTCGACTTCGGGCAATTCGGGCAAGGATCATTCCTTAAGGCGATGACGCGACGCTTGGCGCGGGCTAAGAGCGGACGTTCATATAGAGAGCACGGCCCAATAACGTCATGAGCAACGCCTCCGCCAGCTTCGGTTTCAAGGACGTCGACGCCTCGCTGAAGGCGGGCCTGGTGCGCGGGGTCTTCGACCGCGTCGCCAAGAACTACGACATCATGAACGATCTGATGAGCGGCGGGGTGCATCGCCTGTGGAAGGACGCGGTCGCCGCGCGCCTGAACCCGCAGCCCGGCGAGATCATCATCGACTGCGCGGGCGGCACCGGCGACATGGCCCGTCGCTTCGCCAAGATGGCCCGAAGCGCCCAGGAGCGGCGCGGCGGTCCCGACGCGACGATCAATATCATCGACTACAACGCCGAAATGATCATGGCCGGCATCGAGCGCGGCGGCGAGCCGGAGATCACCTGGACCGTCGGCGACGCCCAGCGCCTGCCGCTGCCGGACAATTACGCCAACGCCTATGTGATCTCGTTCGGCATCCGAAACGTCACCGACATCGACGCGGCCCTGCGCGAGGCGCGTCGGGTGCTCAAGCCCGGCGGTCGCTTCCTGTGCCTGGAATTCTCGCGCCCAGTGACCGAGGCCCTCGCCAAGGCCTATGACGCCTACAGCTTCAAGGTCATCCCGCAGGTCGGCGAGTGGGTCGCCAAGGACCGCGACGCCTATCAGTACCTGGTCGAAAGCATTCGCCGCTTCCCCGATCAGCGGACCTTCGCCGGCATGATCGAAAACGCCGGCTTCAAGCGGGTCAGCTACACCAACTTCACCGGCGGCGTCGCCGCCCTGCACCAGGGCTGGGCGCTCTGATTTGCTTATGGTCTTTTTTCTTCCCGATCTCCCCGGCGAACGCCGGGGCCAAGATCGTAGGGCTGGGCGACGCCAGGATTGCTCCGCGCCCCGGCTGGATCTGGGTCCCGGCATTCGCCGGGAAGGTCGGCTGAAAGAGAGGCGCGTAAAGTGACCCGCCTCTCCGCATTTTTCCGCCTGACCAGCGCGGGCTGGGCCTTGGTCCGAGCCGACGCCCTGATCCCGCGAGAGGTCGAGCCGCTGCTGCCGCCGTCAGCGCGCTGGGCTGGACGGTTCCTGCGCCTATTCAGGGGCTCGGCCGCCAAGCGCGGCCGGCCGGGTCAGCGCCTGGCCGCCGTGCTGGAAAAGCAGGGTCCGGCGGCGATCAAGCTGGGCCAGTTCCTGTCGACCCGGGCCGACATCTTCGGCGCCGCCTTCGCCGACGACCTGGCCCACCTGAAGGACCGCCTGGCGCCGTTCCCCCTGGCGGTCGCCAAGGCCGAGATCGCCCGTAACCTCGGCAAGCCTCTGGGCGAGATCTATGCCGAGATCGGCGAGCCGGTCGCCGCCGCCTCCCTGGCCCAGGCTCATCCGGCCACGCTGATCGACGGTCGCAAGGTCGCCGTGAAGGTGCTGCGTCCCGGCGTCGAGCGTCAGGTGCAGCGGGACAGCGCTGTTCTGCGCCTGGCCGCGCGCCTGGCCGAAACGCTGGCGCCGGCCTCGCGCCGCCTCAAGCCGACCCAGTTCGTCGAGGTGGTGATCCGGGCGCTCGACCTGGAAATGGACCTGCGCTTCGAGGCCGCCGGCTGCGCCGAGCTGGGCGAGGCCATGGCCTTCGACCCCTATATGCGCGCGCCCAGCGTCATCTGGGAGGGCGTCGGCAAGCGCGTCCTGACCCTGACCTGGGCCGAGGGCGTCCCCCTGTCCGACCCCGGCGCCCTGGAGCTGCCGGGCCTGGACCGCAAGGCCCTGGCGGAGAACGTCACGCGCGGCTTCCTGGCCCAGGCCCTGGACCACGGCCTGTTCCACGCCGACCTGCACGAGGGCAATCTGTTCGTCGCCGCGCCCAGCGCGATCACGGCCGTCGACTACGGCATCATCGGTCGCCTCGGTCCGGGCGAACGCCGCTACCTGGCCGAAATCCTGTACGGCTTCCTGAACCGCGACTACGCGCGGATCGCCAAGATCCATTTCGACGCCGGCTATGTCCCGGCCCACCAGGACATGGACGCCTTCGCCCAGGCCCTGCGCGCCGTCGGCGAACCGGTCTTCGGCCGCGACGCCCGCGAGGTGTCGATGGGCCGCCTGCTGGCCCAGCTGTTCGAGATCACCGCCCTGTTCGACATGGCCCTGCGGCCCGAGCTGGTGCTGCTGCAGAAGACCATGGTTACGGTCGAGGGCGTGGCCCGCCGCATCGACCCCGCCCACGACCTGTGGGCCGCCGCCGACCCGGTGGTGCGCCGCTGGATCGGCCGCGAGCTGTCCCCCGCCGCCAAGGTCCGCGACTTCGCCGACGAAGCCCTTCGCGCCCTCAAGGCCCTGGCCCGCCTGGCCGAAACGCCGCCGTCTCAGCCCCCGGCCGGCGCCGAGCGCCCGCGCGCCTGGCCGCTGCTATGGTTCCTGACCGGCGCCGCCACGGCGGGCGCGGCCTTCGCGGCGGGGATACTGCTGGCGCGGTGACACCCATCGCCAGCTACAAACTTCCCGACTTTAAACGACGGAAAACACCGACGCCAACGCCGGAAGCGGCTGCGGCGATCGTCAACTCGGGGCGGTTAACCGACGTTGGCGCCAAGCATCAATTCGACCTGTGCTGGCGTGGAGCCGATCAGTCGAGCGATCTCATCGACCGCTATCGTCGGACGTTCTTTACGAAGGTCCTGGGCAGTCATAATCAAGCTTGCGGCTAGCGGATCGAAGAACATGCATGGCTTGCTGAGAGCATGCCCTACCGTGAGCACTCGCTCGTAGGTGCTGAATTCCTCCGGCCAATCCCCGCTCGCTACGATCTGACCAGCCTCGGGGACGCTTAGCCGCTTGAGAAAGTAGTCATCGAAGATGCGCTCCTCCTGAGCGACAAGCCAGTTCTGGCCGCAGGAGCTGCAGCTTGAGAGGTAGAGCCACCATTGCGGGCCGCCGTGCTCTAGGACGGGTTTGACCGTCGCAAACACTCTGACGTCCAGGTCGTCTCCGCCCATCGGCACCGCAGCCAAATCCGCGAGAGCGATGCATTCACACTTAGCTTCGGCCTCATGGTTCATGTTGGCTGGATAGCACGGGACAGTTGCAAGCGTCAGCAACGGGTCGCTAACGCCCTCCAGTTCAGCGCCGACAAGCGGACCGCTACGCAGCCCGCCCCTCCTCGCACCTACGGCCCACAATGGGGTTCCCGCCGTGAGATCGGGAACAGCGGCGCGAAGACCCCCTACCCCTCCGCCTCGTCCCGCTTCTTGGCCGCGGAGGCGCGCTTGTTCTCGCGGTCCTTCTGCTCGTCCCAGTACGAGGCGCCCTCGTCGGGCTTGAACATCGTGCGCGGCGCGCCGTCGCGAGAGACCACCGCGAAGACATTTCCCTTGGGATCGTAGATCAGCAGGTCGCCATTGGCCCGCTTCAGGGTCTGGGCGCCCTTGGGCGGGTCGCTGACGAAGGCGTGCACCTTGGCGACATAGTCGTCGGTCGATTTGGCGCCGAAGGTCGCACCGTTGCGTTCGAACGAGCGCTGGGCGTTCTCCTCGGCCGAGCGGGTGCGGTTGGCGGCCCAATAGGGCTTGCCCGCCACCAGCTTCACCGGCGCGTCGCGCGGATCGCTTCGACGGCTTCGTTCGCCGCCGCCAGTTTCCGTCGAGGCCGCGCCGCCGGGTTCGGAGCGCGTCTCGGCGCGGTCCCCGCCCTTGGGCGCCTTGACCGCCGAAGCCCCGCTGTCACAGCCCGCCAGCGTGGCCGCCGCCAGCATCGCCAAGCCGGCGAGCGCGAAATGTCGAACAACCTTCATGATCGTATCCGCCCGATAACTCTACCTGGACGTTTATTGAACGAAAGTGGAACGAGAGTCGAGTCCTTATCTTCAAGGCGGCTTTCCTCTGGCGTTGAGGCCCAAGCATGGGCATGTGCTGGACGGAACGAAACACGAGCCAGCGGAGCGCGACGTGAGCGGCAAGACCTCGAACGACAGGCGGGTTCTCCTGATCGTCGGCGGCGGCGTGGCGGCCTACAAGGCGCTGCCGCTGACCCGCCTGCTGCGCAAGGCCGGCGTCGGCGTGCGGCCGATCCTGACCAAGGCGGGCGCGGAGTTCGTGACGCCCCTGTCCCTGGCCGCGCTCGCCGAGGACAAGGTTTACCAGGAGCTCTTCTCGCTGACCGACGAGCACGAGATGGGCCATATCGAGCTGTCGCGCTCGGCCGACCTGATCGTCGTGGTCCCCGCGACGGCCGACCTGATCGCCAAGGCGGCCAACGGCCTGGCCGGCGACCTGGCCTCCACCACCCTGCTGGCCACCGACAAGCCGGTGCTGATGGCCCCGGCGATGAACGTGCGGATGTGGCTGCACCCGGCCACCCAGCGCAACATCGCGACCCTGAAGGCCGACGGCGTCGCCTTCGTCGGACCGGACGACGGCGCCATGGCCTGCGGCGAGTTCGGACCCGGCCGCCTGGCCGAGCCGGAAGAGATCTTCGCGGCGATCATCGCGCTGCTGGAAGGCCCCGCCGCGCGCCCACTGACCGGCAAACGCGCCCTGGTCACGGCGGGCCCGACCTTTGAGCCGATCGACCCTGTGCGCGGGATCACCAACCGCTCCAGCGGCAAGCAGGGCTTCGCGATCGCCGAGGCCCTGGCCAAGCTCGGCGCCGAGGTGACCCTGGTGGCCGGACCCGTCGCCCTGCCGACCCCCGCGGGCGTCAAGCGCGTGGACGTCGAGACCGCCCGCCAGATGCTGGCCGCCAGCCAGGCCGCCCTGCCCGCCGATGTCGGCGTCTTCGTGGCCGCCGTCGCCGACTGGCGCGTGGACGAGGCGTTCGGAACCAAGCTGAAGAAGGAAAAGGGCGGCCCGCCGGCCCTGACCTTCGTCGAGAACCCCGACATCCTGGCGACGCTGTCCGCCACGGGTCCGAACCGGCCCAAGCTGGTCGTCGGCTTCGCGGCCGAGACAGACCATGTCGAGGACCACGCCCGCGCCAAGCTGGCGCGCAAGGGCTGCGACTGGATCATCGCCAACGACGTCACCGAGCCCGGCGTGATGGGCGGGGGCGAGAACGCCGTTCTGTTGGTGACCAAGGACAATGTCGAGCGCTGGGACCGGGCGGCCAAGGATCAGGTGGCGGCGCGGATCGCCCAGCGGATCGCCGCCGCGCTCGCTTAAGGGGCCCTGCCCGAGGCCCGGCAAATCAGCTAAAGCCGGGCGGCTCTTCAGAAGGATCCGCCCGCATGTCCGCCATTCCCGCCGGCCTCGTCATCCGCTTCAAGCGCTGGGAAGGCAATGCCGACCTGCCGGTCCCGGCCTACGCCTCAAGCGGCGCGGCGGGCTTCGACCTGCGCGCGGCGGCGCCCGAGGGCGAGACCCTGGTTCTCAAGCCTGGCGCGCGGGCCATGGTCCCGACCGGCTTCTCGGTGGCGATCCCGGACGGTTACGAGATGCAGGTGCGCCCACGCTCGGGCCTGGCCTTCAAGAACGGCGTCACCGTGGTCAACGCGCCGGGCACCGTCGACAGCGACTATCGCGGCCAGGTCTGCGTGCTGCTGATCAATCTGGGCGAGGAGGACTTCGCCATCCGTCGGGGCGACCGCATCGCCCAGGGAATCATCGCGGCCGCGCCGCAATGGCCGCTGGTCGAGGTCGATGACCTGGACGCGACGGAGCGCGGCGCGGGCGGGTTCGGCTCGACGGGCGTTTAGAGGTTCGCCACTGGGCGGATCGCGTGGGGGACCAGCATAAGGTAACCCCCAAAGCCGGTGGCGAAGGCGGCGGCCGCCAGCCAAAGCACCGGACGGATGATGTCCATCGTCGACGCCGGCGCCTCGCCCAAGGACGGTTGAGCCTTCATCGGAACCTCCCGTGACCATGACGGAACCAGCGCGAACCAGCGCCTTAGGAGATACGCGCTCGCGGCCGTGGGGTTGCGGTCGGGAAGCGACCCCACTGTGTCGTGATTCCGACAGAAGAGGGAATTGCGACCCGCTGTCGCGGACCCGCGCCCTATCCGTGCAGCCAGAGACCCCCGCGGCCCAGGCATTGATTTATGGACGAACCCGTCCATTTATCCCTTGAAGCGCACGGCCGACGTCGATATCCGGCGCGTTGCCGCGCTTCGCGGAACAGGGGGTCGGATCATGGCGGCGTCAGACAGGAAGAAGCTGGTTCCGATGCTCGCGGGCGGCGTCGCGGTCATCGCCGTGGCCACGGGCGGAACCCTGTGGTTCCTCGACAAGCAGCACTACGAAAGCACCGACAACGCCTTCGTCGAGGCCGACACCGTCCAGGTCAGCCCCCAGGTCAGCGGTTACGTGGCCGAGGTTCTGGTCGCCGACAACCAGCGGGTCGAGCCCGGCCAGGTGTTGGCCAAGATTGATCCGTCGACCTTCCAGGCCCGTGTCGACCAGGCCATCGCCAACGCCGGCGCCGCCGACGCGGCCGTCCGCGCCATCGACGACAAGAGCAATTTGGAACAGGCGATGATCGCCCAGCGGGTCGCCGGCGTGACGAGCGCCCAGGCCGACGCCGGACGCGCAAAGGCAGATCTCGACCGCTACGACGCCCTGGCCCGGCAGGGCTGGGTTTCGCAGCAGAAGGTCCAGACCACGCGCGCGGCCGCGACCCAGTCCGCCGCCGGCGTCTCCAGCGCCCAGGCCGCGCTGGAGGCCGAAAAACGGGCCGCCCAGTCGCTTGGCTCGGCCAAGGCCCAGGCCGTGGCTCAGGCCGCCGCCGCCCATGCCGCCGTCGAGGCCGCCAAGCTCGATCTCGAGCGCACCGTGATCAAGGCTCCGGTCGCCGGGGTTGTCGGCGCGCGCTCGGTCCGCCCGGGCCAGCTGGTTCAGCCCGGCGTCGCGCTGATGTCGGTTGTGCCGCTGGGCCAGGCCTATGTCGTGGCCAACTTCAAGGAGACCCAGGTCGCCCGGATCCGCGTCGGCCAGCGCGTTGAGTTGAAGGCCGACGCCTTCGGCAAACAGAAGATCGTCGGCAAGGTCGACAGCTTCGCCCCGGCCACCGGCCAGGAGTTCGCGCTGATCCCGGTCGAGAACGCGGTCGGCAACTTTACCAAGATCACCCAGCGCCTGCCGGTCAAGATCGTCGTCGACCGCGGCCAGTTGGGCGCGGCGTTGCGCCCGGGGCTGTCGGTCGAGGTCAAGGTCGACGTCCGCGACCGCTCGGGCCCCTCGTTCGCCGAGGCCGGCCAGATCGCCCCGCGCGTCGCCCGCCAGGGCGTGGACCGCTAAGGCGGACGGGCCATGACGGACGCCGCTCCCCCCGCTGACGGCGCGCCGAGCGGGCCGCCGACGCGATCCGCTCCCGTCCGGCCGGCCGGCGCGGCGAGCGCTCCGGCCCAGGTGAACTGGACCAAGCTGTTCCTTGGCTTCGGAGCCATGGTCATCGGCCAGTTCATGGCCATCCTGGACATCCAGATCGTCGCGGCCTCGCTGCCCCAGATCCAGGCCGGCGTCGGCGCAAGCACCGATCAGGTCAGCTGGATCCAGACCGCCTATCTGATCCCCGAGGTCGTGATGATCCCGCTGTCGGGGTACCTTTCGCGGCTATGGGGCACCCAGAGGCTCTATCTGGCCTCGTGCCTGGGCTTCATCGTCATGAGCGTGCTGACGGGCCTCAGCTCATCGATCGACATGATGATCCTGACCCGCGCTTTGCAGGGCTTCATTGGCGGCGCGATGATCCCGACAGTGTTCGCCACCGCCTTCACCGCCTTCCCGCCCGAACGGCGGGTGACCGCCAGCGTGATCATGGGGCTGATCGTTACCCTGGCCCCGACCGTCGGCCCCACCCTGGGCGGCCATCTGACCGAGGCGCTGAGTTGGCGCTGGCTGTTCTTCATCAACGTGCCGACTGGCCTCCTCGTGCTGTTCGGCGTGGCCCGCTGGGGCGATTTCGACAAGGGCGATCCCAGCCTGGCCAAGGGTTTCGACTGGTTTGGCCTGATCGTCATGGCGATTTTCCTGATGAGCATGCAGTACGTGCTTGAGGAAGGCGCCAAGGACGACTGGTTCGACGACGCCGGCATCCTATGGCTGACCGTGGTGGCGGTTCTGGGCGGGGTGACCTTCATCTGGCGCCAGCTGACCTACAAAAATCCGATCGTCGAGCTGCGGGCCTTCGCCAACCGCAACTTCACCGTCGGCGTGATGATGACCGCCGTCTCGGGCGCCAGCCTGTTCGGCGGCACCTTCCTTCTGCCGCAGTTTCTGGGCCGGGTGCGCCACTATTCCGCGTCGGAGGTTGGCACGACGATGATCGTCTCGGGCCTGTCGATGTTCGCCACCGGCCCGCTGGCCGGCCGCCTGGTGCGCAAGATGGACCCCCGCGCGCCGATGTGCATCGGTTTCGCGCTGGCCGGCTTTGGCATGTACATGGCCCATGCCGTGACCAAGGACTGGGGTTTCTGGGAATTCGCGGGCGTCCAGGCGTGCCGGGGCGTCGGCGTGATGATCGCCATGATCGCCACCCAACAGATCACCATGAGCACCCTGCCCCCCCAGATGATCAAGAACGCGTCGGGCCTGGTGAACCTGTCGCGCAACACCGGCGGCGCCATCGGCCTGGCCTTGCTGGCGACCTCGATCACGCAGCAGACCGCGCTGTACTACAACGACCTGACCTCCAAGCTGACCCAGGGCGGCGCCGCGGCGGGCATGATGGCGGGCCTCGGCGAGCGGATGACGCAGCTAGGCGTCGCCGATCCGAGCGGCGCGGCGCGCAAGGCGATCGGGGGGATGCTGCAACAGCAAGCGACGGTGCTGGCGTTCGGCGACAGCTTCACTGTGCTGGCCATCGGCTGCTTCATCGCGGCCGGCGTGTCGCTGCTGGCCGCGCCGGTCAAGAACGCCCCTCCGCCCCCTTCGGACGCCCACTGATGCCGCGCGTTCCGGGACAGATCGATCAGGCCAAGACCGAGGCCATCCTCGACGCCGCCGTCGAGGTGATCGGAGAGCGAGGCCTGGCCGCGCCGATGGAGGCGATCGCCCGCCGCGCCGGGGTCTCCAAGCAGACGGTCTATAATCACTACGGCTCCAAGGCCGAATTGATGCGGGCTCTGATGCAACGGCGCGTGGAAGCGATCACCGCACCGCTCCGCGAGCCTGGCGCGGTCGAAAATCCGGCCGAGGCGCTCGAGGCCTATGCCCGCTCGGTGCTGGAGACGGTGATCACCACCAAGCGCTATTCGATGATGCGCGTGATTATCCTGGGCTCGGGCGAACTCCCCGACGTGGCCAAGGAGGTCTATGAAGCCGGTCCCCTCAGCGCCCGGCGCCAACTGGCCGCGTTCCTGAAGACCGAGACCGAGCTGGGCCGCCTGAAGGTCGAAGACTTCGACCAGGCCGCCGAGTTCTTTTCCGGCATGGTCATGGGCCACAGCCAGCTACGGTCGCTGCTGCGGCTGCCTTCCGAAAAGACCCAGGAAGAGTACGGCCGCCTCGCGAAGGAGGCGGCCGCCCGTTTCATGAAGGCCTATGCGCCGTAGCCGAGCGGCCCTCGTCCTTAGAGCGTGATAGCCGAAAGTGTGAGCGGTTTCGGCGATTATCACGCTCTAAATGTTTGATTTAGAGCCTTATCCGCTCGAATGATTCCATTCGAGCGGATAAGGCTCTAGGCAAGCTCAGGACGAGGCTTCGGTCCCGAAGGCTTACGCCTCGTCCGGCTCGGGCATCCCCATCATGTGGAAGCCGGCGTCGACGTGGACGACTTCGCCCGTGGTCGACTTGCCAAGATCCGAGACCAGCCACAGGGCGCAACCGGCGACGCCCTCCATGGAGGTGTCTTCCTTCATCGCCGAGAACGCGCGGCCCTGAGCGATCATGCCGCGGCCGCCCGAGATGCCGGCCAGGGCCAGGGTGCGCATGGCGCCGGCCGAGATGGCGTTGGCGCGGATGCCCTTGGGTCCCAGGTCGCGAGCGATATAGCGGGTCGAGGCCTCCAGGGCCGCCTTGGCCACGCCCATGGTGTTGTAGTTCGGGATGGTCCGCTCCGACCCCAGATAGGTCATGGTGATCAGCGAACCGCCGTTCGGCATCAGCTTGGAGGCGCGCTTGGCGATGTCCACGAAGCTGAAGGCCGAGATGTTCATGGCCAGCAGGAAGCCTTCGCGGGTGGTGTTGTCCACGAACGAACCCTTCAGTTCGTTCTTGTTGGCGAAGGCGACCGAGTGAACGACGAAGTCGAGGGTCCCGAAGACCTTCTCGATCTCGGCGAAGGCCGCGTCCATCGAGGCGTCGTCGGTGACGTCGGCCGGGATCATCGTCTTGACGCCGATGCTCTCGGCCAGCGGGCGCACGCGACGCTCCAGCTCTTCGCCCTGATAGGTGAAGGCCATCTCGGCGCCTTGGGCGGCCAGCTGGCTGGCGATGCCCCAGGCGATCGAGTTGTGGTTGGCCACGCCCATGACGAGGCCCTTCTTGCCCCGCATCAGCTCGCCCTTGGGGAACGCGTAATCGTCGGCCATGTGTCGGGCCCTCTTTGGAAAATCGTTGTCCGCCGAATAGCAGGGCGGGCGTGCTGGCGAAACCCGTCAGACCTTGCTGAAGATCAGGGTCCCGTTGGTGCCGCCGAAGCCGAAGCTATTGGACATCACCGTTTCCAGCGGCTTGTCGACGCGCTGACGCAGGATCGGCAGGTCGGCGAACTCGGGGTCCAGCTCCTCGATATGGGCGCTTTCGGCCGCGAAGCCGTTGTCGAGCATCAGGATCGAGTAGATGGCCTCCTGCGCCCCGGCCGCGCCCAGGCTGTGGCCGGTCAGGGACTTGGTCGAGGAGATCATCGGCGGCTTGTCGCCGAACACCTCGCGCACCGCGCCCATCTCCTTGCTGTCGCCGACCGGCGTCGAGGTGCCGTGCGGGTTCAGATAGTCGATGGTCCGGTTGCCCGCGTCGGCCATGGCCAGCTTCATGCAGCGCGCCGCGCCCTCGCCGGACGGCGCGACCATGTCGTAGCCGTCGGAATTGGCGGCGTAGCCGACCAATTCGCCGTAGATCTTGGCCCCGCGCGCCTTGGCGTGTTCGTACTCTTCCAACACCACGATCCCGGCGCCGCCGGCGATCACGAAGCCGTCCCGCGCCTTGTCATAGGCGCGGCTGGCCACCGCCGGGCGGTCGTTGAAGTTGCTGCTCATCGCGCCCATGGCGTCGAACAGGTTCGACAGGGTCCAATCCAGCTCCTCGCAGCCGCCGGCGAAGATGATGTCCTGCTTGCCCATCTGGATCTGCTCGGCGCCCGCGCCGATGCAGTGGGCGCTGGTCGCGCAGGCCGAGCTGATCGAATAGTTGATCCCGCGGATCTTGAACCAGGTCGACAGCACCGCCGAAGGTCCCGAGCTCATGGCCTTGGGCACGGCGAACGGTCCGATCCGCTTGGGGCCCTTCTCGCGGGTCGTGGCGGCGGCCTCGACGATGACGCGGGTCGAGGGACCGCCAGAGCCGACGATCAGGCCAGTGCGTTCATGGGAAATCTCGGCCTCCGACAGCCCAGAGTCGGCGATCGCCTGTTCCATGGCGATGTGGGCGTAGGCCGTGCCCGGCGCCAGGAAGCGCGACGCGCGACGGTCGACCATCGACTCCCACGCGATTTGGGGCGCGGCGTGAACCTGGCAGCGGAAGCCCAACTCGGCATATTCCGGAGCGGCGACCACGCCGGACTTGGCCTCGCGCAGCGAAGCCAGAACCTCGTCGGCGTTGTTGCCGATGGACGAGACGATACCCAGTCCGGTGACGACGACGCGTCGCATATCTTAAATCCTCTTCTCCCCTTCCATCCGTCAGGGGCCGGTTCTTTCGATCCTCGGGGCGCGGCGGTCGCCGAAACGGATATCCATCTTCGGCTGCCACGCTCTAAGGAACGACCGGTCTCGTCTAACGGATCAACCCATCTGTTCGGGCGTGAACAATCCGACCTTCAGGTCCTTGGTTTCGTAGATCACCTTGCCGTCGGCTTCCATCACGCCTTCGCCGATTCCCATGACGAGTTTGCGCAGGATGACCCGTTTCAGGTCGATCTTGTAGACAACCTTCTTCACGGCCGGCGTGACCTGGCCAGTGAACTTGACCTCGCCGACGCCCAGGGCGCGGCCGCGGCCGGGCGCGCCCGACCAGCCGAGGAAGAAGCCGACCAGCTGCCACATGGCGTCCAGGCCCAGGCAGCCGGGCATGACCGGATCGCCGATGAAGTGGCAATCGAAGAACCACAGGTCCGGGTTGATATCGAACTCGGCCTCGACATAGCCCTTGCCGTACTTGCCGCCCTCGGACTCGATCCGGACGATCCGGTCGAACATCAGCATCGGCGGCGCCGGCAACTGGGCGTTTCCGGGACCAAACAGCTCGCCTCGGCCGCAGGCCAGAAGTTCTTCGTAGGTGTAGGCGTTCTTCTGCATGAGGCACGCCCTAGCACGGGGTCGGGTCGGGCCTCAACGTTTCCCTGTCGTCCCCGTTTCGCGAGCAGGCGGGATCTCGCCTAATTCTTGTGGCACTGGACGGCCGGGTCGGCGCCCCAAATGTCGCTTTCCTTGGCCCAGCCGGCGGCGCCGTCGGCCCGCAGCTTGCACCAGCCCTTGTCGCACTTGTCGAGCGCCGCCACCGCGCGCCCCTTCAGATAGGCGGTCACCTTGGCGCCCTCCTTGGGCGATCCCAGCAGGGGCAGGGTCGTGGGCTGAACCCGCATCGCCGTGCGACGGCCGTCGGTCGTGCGCTTGTGCACCCAGGCCAGGCCGCCCTCGGGATCGCAAACCCGCCGCCATTCGCGCGTTTCGGCCACCACCTGAACCGGCATCCCCTTGGCGTGGTAGATCCACAGAAGTTGATGCGCCTCGTCCGGACCGTTTCGGGCGTTGACCTGGTCGTACTTCAACGAAACGTAACGCGGCACCTCGAGCCCCGACGGGGTGATCTTGGGGCCGTCCGCCCGGGCCGGACCGACGCCCAGCACGACGAAACCCGTCAGAAGCGCGCCGAAAGCGGCCTGGAACGAACGATGTTTCAAATTCGACGGCATGTTGCTTGGCCCCCTCGGGCCCCTTTGCTACAGCTTTTGAACGCCCGTCAGTGAGAGCTTTTCAAACCGCCCATGGCCGCCCGCAAGCTCAAAGTCATCGTCACCCGCAAACTCCCCGATCCGGTGGAGACGCGGATGTGCGAATTGTTCGACACGGAACTGAACGTTTCCGACAAACCCTTGACGGCCGATGAACTCGTCGACGCGATGAGCCGCGCCGACGTTCTGGTGCCGACGATCACCGATCGTATCGACTCGCGCCTTCTGTCGCGATCCGGCGACCGGCTCAAGCTGATCGCGAATTTCGGGGCCGGGGTCGACAATATCGACGTCGCCACGGCCAATGCGCGCGGCATCATCGTCACCAATACGCCGGGGGTTCTCACCGAGGACACCGCCGACCTGACCATGACCCTGATCATGGCCGCCTCGCGCCGGATCGTCGAAGGCGCCGAGGTCGTCAAGGCCGGCGGCTTCCAGGGCTGGGCGCCAACCTGGATGCTGGGTCGCCGCCTGTGGGGCAAGCGCCTGGGCATCATCGGCATGGGCCGCATCGGCCAGGCCGTGGCTCGCCGCGCCAAGGCCTTCGGGATGCAGGTCCACTACCATAACCGCAAGCCCGTCAGCCCGCGCATCGCCGAGGAACTGGGCTGCACCTATTGGGAAAGCCTCGACCAGATGCTGGCCCGGA
Organism: Caulobacter sp. SSI4214; assembly: GCF_012184455.1. Taxonomy (NCBI): domain Bacteria; kingdom Pseudomonadati; phylum Pseudomonadota; class Alphaproteobacteria; order Caulobacterales; family Caulobacteraceae; genus Caulobacter; species Caulobacter sp. SSI4214. The sequence continues at coordinate 31,219 of NZ_SZWJ01000007.1, forward strand.
TGGACTTCGTGTCGGTCAACTGCCCGCACACTCCGGCCACCTATCACCTGCTGTCGGCCCGCCGGCTGAAGCTGCTGCGACCGCACGCCATCCTGGTCAACACCGCGCGCGGCGAGGTGATCGACGAAGGGGCGCTGGCCAATATGCTGGCCAAGGGCGAGATCGCCGGCGCGGGCCTGGACGTGTACGAACACGAGCCGGCCATCAACCCGAAGCTCCTGAAACTGCCCAACGTGGTCCTGCTGCCGCACATGGGCTCGGCGACGGTCGAGGGCCGCGTCGACATGGGCGAGAAGGTCATCGTCAATGTGAAGACCTTCATGGACGGCCACCGGCCGCCGGACCGGGTGATCCCGGCGATGCTCTGAGGGCTTGAGCCCTCAGCGTGTCCGCATTCCCGCGGCCATCCGACCGAAGACCTCGCGCAGGGCCTCGGCCATCTCGGATCCGACGCCGGCCCGCTCGAGGGCGCGGCCCATCGCGTCGGTCCACTGCCGCGCCAACTCCGCGTCGATCGGCATCGCCCGGTGCAGCGACATCATGCAGACCCCCGGCCGCGCGGCGAACCAGTCGCGCGGCCCGCCCAGCCAACCGGTCAGAAACCCCGCCAACGAAGCGCGCATCGGGGCCAGGTCCAGCGCATGGATGGACCTGAGGCGCGCATAGGCCGGATCCACGTCCATTAGGTCATAGAAGGCCTCGACCACCGCCTGCACGCGGGCCGAGCCGCCGATCTGGTCGAACGGCGTCTCGTCCGCCTGAGTTTCCACGTCGCTCATCGGGGCCGCATGTCGCCGGTCTCGATGAACCGCTGATGCCAGGCGAAGGCCTCGGCCAGGAGGGTCGGGGACTGCTGGCCATACGAGTCGCGCCGGGCGCGGATCAGGTAGTCCTTCAGGGCGGGCCGGTAGTCCGGGTGCGAGCAGTTCTCGATGATGACCTCGGCCCGCTGGCGGGGCGAGAGCCCGCGCAGGTCGGCCAGGCCCTGTTCGGTGACCAGGATCTGGACGTCCTGGTTGATGTGATCGACGTGCGGGGTCTTGGGCACGATCGTCGAGATCTTGCCGCCCTTGGCGACCGAAGGGGCCATAAAGATCGAGACATAGGCGTTGCGGGCGAAGTCCCCGCTGCCGCCGATCCCGTTCTGGATGCGCGAGCCCATCAGGTGGGTGGAGTTCACCGCCCCGTGGATATCGGCCTCGATCATGCCGTTCATGGCGATGCAGCCCAGCCGCCGGATCAACTCAGGATGGTTGCTGATCTCCTGCGGCCGCAGGACCAGGCGATCGCGGAAGCGCGCCATGTCGGCGTTCAGGGTCGCCGCCGCTTCGGGGCTCAGCGAGAAGGCGGTGGCCGAGGCGGTCAGCAGCTTGCCCGACTCCATCAGGTCCAGCATCCCGTCCTGCAGCACCTCGGTATAGGCGGTCATGCCCTCGAACGGCCCGTCGACCAGGCCCGCCATCACGGCATTGGCGATGTTGCCGACGCCCGACTGCAAGGGCAGCAGACTGGCCGGCAGACGACCGCGCGCGACCTCGTGGCGGAAGAATTCCAGCAGATGGCCGGCGATGGCGCGGTGGTCCTCGCCCGGGGCGTCGAACGGCAGATTGCGATCGGGCGCGTCGGTCTCGACCACCGCCACGACCTTGTCCGGATCGCAGCGGAAATAGGCCTCGCCGATGCGGTCGTCGGGGCGGACCAGCGGGATCGGTACGCGGCTCGGCGGCAGGGCCGTGCCGTAGTAGATGTCATGCATCCCTTCCAGCGCCGGGTTCTGCCAACGGTTCACCTCGAGGATCACCTTCGAGGCGCGGTCGATCCAGGTCTTGTTGTTTCCCACGGACGACGACGGGATCAGGGAGCCGTCGGGCCGGACGCCGCTGACCTCGATGATGGCCGTGTCCAACGGCCCCAGGAAGCCTTGCCAGGCCATCGGCGCGACTTGGCTGAGGTGCATGTCGAAATAGTCCATCTCGCCGCGATTGATCTTCTCGCGCGCGATGGGGTCGGAATTGTAGGGCAGTCGGAACTCTATGCCGTCGGCCTTGGCCAGCGCGCCGTCCAATTCCGGCCCGGTCGAGGCGCCGGTCCAGACCCGCAGACGGAAGGGGTCGCCCGCCGCGTGCGCGGCCTCGATCCGGCGCGCCAGGGCCATCGGCGCGGCCTTGGGATAGCCCGAGCCGGTGAAGCCGCTCATGCCCACCGTCTCGCCCGGGGCGATCAGGGCGGCGGCGGCCTCGGCCGGCATTACCTTGGCCTTCAGGGCCTCCAGTCCGATCCGCGAACCACTCATCTCGACGCCTCCCTCTGAGAACGAGGCGACCTAGACCGTCCAAGGTCTCTTGTCTTGATCCGTAGAAACGCGGAGCCGCCGTCAAGAAGCCGGATGGGCCGCCAGCCAGGTCTCCAGATCGGCGCGCGAGCGGTCCGGAATCTGCTCCATCGGCACATGGCCGACCCTCGGATAGAGGATGAGGGTGGCGCCGGGTATGGCCTGACGGAACTTCTCGCCATCGGCGGCGGGGATCAGCCGGTCGTCCTCGCCGAACATCACCAGGGTAGGCGCGTGGATCGCCGCCAGCGCCGAGGCGGTCGCCTCGCGCCGGGGTCCAGCCTGCAGACCCATCATGATGTCGCGATGGCCCGGCGCGCGGGACAGTTCGACATATCGGTCGACCAAGGCCGGCGTCACCAGCTTGGGATCGACATAGGCCGCGCGCAGCCCCTGGGTGATCAAGGGCCGGATGTCGAGATCGCGCATCACCCGACGGCCGACCGGATTGCCCAGGACTCGAAAGACCATGGCCCCGCCCTTGTCGGTCCTTGGCCACCCCGCCGCGTCGACCAGGATCAGGCGGCGCACCCGGTCCGGATGGTCAACGGCGTAGGCCCAGGCCACGGCGCCGCCCATCGAGTTGCCGCCGAGGGTAAAGCGCTCCAGGCCCAGCCGCCGGGTCAACTGGTCGACCACCGTCTCGAAGCCGTCCCGCCCCACCGCGTAGCCTTCGGAGGTTCGGGTCAGGCCGTGACCAGGCAGATCGAGCACCACCACCCGATAGGTTTTGGACAGCTTATCGGCCCAGGCGTCCCAGGCGTGCGTCGAGGCGGCGAAGCCGTGGACCAGCACCAGCGCCGGCGCGTCGCGCGGCCCCAGGTCCCGGTAGTGCGCCCGCACCCCGCCCGGCAGGTCCATGTAGCGGGAATCCGCGTAGCCATACCGCGCTTCGAGCGTCGCATAGGGAATGTCCGGACGGCGCAGCAACAGCCATCCCGCCGCCGCCAGCCCGGCGATCAGCAGAAGCGTGGTGATCAGTCCCCTGGCCAGCGCCCTCATCTCGCCTCCCCGCGATCTGGACATCGCTGTCAGACGTCAACGAACGCCGTTCTTTCGCGATCGTCAAGCCGCGCACGAAGGACAATGCGGATCGGCGCCGATCCGGACGGTCCGGCTCTCGGCGGAAAGGGCGTCATGGATCAGAAGCTTGCCCGACAAGGGCTCGCCCGCGCCGGTGATCAGCTTGACGGTCTCCAGCGCCATCATCGACCCGATGATCCCGGCCAAGGCGCCGACCACACCGACCAAGGCGCAGGTCTCGGCGTCGGGCGGAACCTGCGGCACCAGGCAGCGATAACAGGGCTTGCCGTGGAACACACCGACCTGGCCGGCCCAACGGCCCAAGGCTCCACTGACCAGCGGCTTTCCTCGCGCGACACACGCATCGCTGACGGCGAAGCGGGTGGCGAAATCGTCGGTGCCGTCCAGGACGAGGTCATACCGCGCCACGAGCTCGTCGGCGTTGGCGGCGTCGAACCATACCGGATGGGGCTCGACCCGGACATGGGGGTTCAGCGCCTCCAGCCGGTCGACCGCCGCCTCGACCTTGGGCCGGCCGACGTCGCCGGTCGCGTACAACACCTGGCGCTGCAGGTTTGACAGCGACACCGCGTCGGGATCGACGAGGCCGATGGTCCCGACCCCCGCCGCGGCCAGATAGAGCGACGCCGGCGCGCCGAGCCCCCCCGCCCCGACCACCAGAACCCTGGCGGCCTTCAGTTTCTGCTGACCTGGACCGCCGACCTCGCGCAGCACCAGATGGCGGGCGTAGCGCTCGACTTCGCTTTCCGAAAAACTCATGGCGCTTGACCCTCCGACCCGGCCTCGCCACATGCGAAGCCATGCAAAGTTCGACTTCCTTCCCCGCCAGCTCTTTTCCCGACTGGCACGGCACGACCATTCTGGCGGTGCGCAAGAACGGTCAGACCGTGATCGCCGGCGACGGACAGGTCTCCATGGGCCAGACCGTCGTCAAGGGCAACGCCCGCAAGGTCCGTCGTCTGGCCGGCGGCAAGGTGGTGGCGGGGTTCGCCGGCGCCACGGCCGACGCCTTCACGCTCATCGAGCGTTTGGAAGCTAAACTGGAGCAGTATCCCGACCAACTGGCCCGGGCCTGCGTCGACCTGGCCAAGGACTGGCGCACCGACCGCTACCTGCGTCGGCTGGAGGCCATGCTGCTGGTCGCCGACAAGACCGCCATCTACACCGTCACCGGCGTCGGCGACGTGCTGGAACCGGGCGAGAGCGGCGACGGAAACGCGGTGGCGGCCATCGGCTCGGGCGGCAACTACGCCCTGGCGGCGGGCAAGGCCTTGATCGATCAGGATCTTTCGGCCGAGCAGATCGCCCGCAAGGCGATGGGCATCGCCGCCGAGATCTGCGTCTACACCAACGGCAACCTGACCGTCGAAAGCCTGTAATGACCGAGTTTTCGCCCCGCGAGATCGTCTCCGAGCTGGACCGCTACATCGTCGGCCACGCCGAGGCCAAGAAGGCTGTCGCCGTGGCTTTGCGCAACCGCTGGCGCCGCCGCCGCGTACCGGCCGACCTGCGCGACGAGGTGACGCCGAAGAACATTCTGCTGATCGGTCCGACCGGCGTCGGCAAGACCGAGATCGCTCGTCGTCTAGCCAAGCTCGCCCAGGCTCCATTCCTGAAAGTCGAGGCCACCAAGTTCACCGAGGTCGGCTATGTCGGCCGCGACGTCGACCAGATCGTCCGCGACCTCGTCGAAAGCGCGCTGGCCATGGTCCGCGACAAGCGCCGGGCCTCCGTCCGCGCCAAGGCCGAGGCCGCCGCCGAGGAGCGGATCCTCGACGCGCTCACCGGCCCCGGCTCGACCGCCGCCCGCGAGGCCTTCCGCAAGAAGATCCGCGCCGGCGAGCTGGACGACAAGGAAATCGAGCTGCAGTTGGCCGACAGCGGCGGCCAGACCTTCGAGATTCCGGGCCAGCCGGGCGCGGCGGTGTTCAACCTGTCAGACATGATGAAGTCGCTGGGCGGCGGACGCACCAAGACCCACAAGACCACCGTCTCGGCCGCCTGGACTCCGCTGATCGCCGAGGAAAGCGACAAGCTGCTGGACCAGGAGGCCCTGACGCAGGAAGCCCTGGAGCTGGCCGAGAACCACGGCATCGTCTTCCTGGACGAGATCGACAAGGTCGCCAGCTCCTCGCAACGCTCGGGCGCGGACGTCTCGCGCGAAGGCGTGCAGCGGGACCTCTTGCCACTGATCGAGGGCACGACCGTCTCGACCAAGTACGGGCCGGTGAAGACCGACCACATCCTGTTCATCGCCTCGGGCGCCTTCCACGTGGCCAAGCCGTCGGACCTGCTGCCCGAACTGCAGGGCCGCCTGCCAATCCGCGTGGAGCTGAAAGGTCTCTCCCGCGACGACATGCGCCGGATCCTGACCGAGCCGGAAGCCAACCTGATCCGTCAGCATCAGGCGCTGATGGCGACCGAGGACGTCGCGCTCGCCTTCACCGACGAGGCGATCGACGCCCTGGCCGACGCGGCCGTGGCCGTGAACGCCTCGGTCGAGAACATCGGCGCCCGCCGCTTGCAGACGATCATGGAAAAGGTGGTCGAGGAGATCAGCTTCACCGCCGCCGACCGGGGCGGCGAGACCGTGACCATCGACAAGGCCTATGTGACCGAGCGGGTCGGGGCGCTGGCGGCGAACGCGGATCTGAGCCGGTTTATTCTTTAAACGGAAACCTTCTCCCTCGGGGAGAAGGCGGGACCCGCGCCGCAGGCGTGGGGGGATGAGGGGTTAAAGCGGTCGACGGGCCATCCCCTCACCCTCCCATCGCTCCGCGATGGGCCCCGCCCTCTCCCTCTGGGAGAGGGTGTCTTTGGACCGCCTCCATCCCCAAAATCGCCGCCTTGCGGGCTAGCCCCCAGTGATACCCCGTAAGCTTGCCGCTCTTGGCGATGGCGCGGTGACAGGGGATCAGCAGCGAGATCGGATTGGCGCCGATCGCGCCCCCGGTCGCCTGGAACGCGCGGGGCTTGCCGGCCCAGGACGCTACTTGGCCATAGGTGGCCGTCTCGCCCGCCGGAATGTTCAAGAGCGCCTTCCAGACCTGGATGTGGAACGGCGAGCCGATCAGCACCACCGGCAACGGCCCCGCCCCGCCCGCGAAGGCGCGCAGGGCCATGCCTTGGGCGGCCGCGTCGTCCCGGATCCAGTCGGCGGCGGGGAAGCGGCGGTGCATGTCGGCGAAGGTCGCCGCGTCGTCGCCGTCCGAAAAGGCCAGGCCCGCCAGGCCCCGCTCGGCGATCACGAACAGGCCCCGGCCGAACGGCGTCGGCGCCCAGCCCCAGCGTAATCGCATCCCCGCTCCGCGCCGACGCACGTCGCCGGGCGTCGCCGCCTCCTGGGCGATGAACAGGTCGTGCAGACGCGAAGGCCCCGAGAGGCCCGCGTCGAAGGCCGCGTCCAGCACCGTGCCGCCGGCTTCCAGCGACCGCCGGGCCTCGGCATGGGCGATCGCGGACACGAAGCTCTTGGGGCTGACCCCCGCCCAGCGGGTGAAGATGCGCTGAAAGTGGAACGGCGACAGGCCCACGGCCTGGGCGGCCTCGTCGAGCGAGGGATGTTCGGACCACCGCTCGGCCAGCCAGTCCAGGGCCTTGGCCATGCGGTGATAGTCGACCGAGCGTTCGGCTAGACGAAGCAATTCCTCGCTCGCGGCGGACAGATTGGGGGCGTCGTAGGCCATGCTCACAGGCTAGGGCCCTTCCAGATCGAGCGCCGCCCGGTTCTTGCGGTCATGACCACCGCTCGTTCCGGGCCGCGCGAATGGCCTCCCGCAGGGCGTCGGCGAAGTCCATCCGGGCGTCCGGGCTGAGCGCCCGCCCCACGGTCAGGCGACGGCGGTGGATCATCAGGCGCACGCGGGTGTCGTGCTCGCCGGGCTGGTCGACCTCCACCCGGGTGAAGGCGGTCGGCGAGGTCCAGATGGTTCGCGCGCCCTTCTCGTCCTCGCGGCTAACGGTGACGGCCTCGGCGGTGACATGGACCCGCTCGATACGCCGCGCGGCGCGGGCGCTGGCCCGCAGCGCCAGCCAGATCCCCAGCACGTCCAGGCCCAGGAACGGCAGCACCACGGGCGCGTGCAGAACCAGCAGGAACAGCGCCACCAAGGCATTGAAGGCGATGACGATCCCAAGCACGACCTTCATGCCCCGATCGCTCAGCGACCGGTTCGGGGTGATCTGGGCGTCCATGTAGATCGGCGCGGTCATCGCTCGGGAATTTAGGGATCCGCGCCGCGCTTGGCGAGGCGTCCTTCTTGGCGAGATCGGCGCATCACGGCATGGTCGCGCCGATGGCCAAGTCCCCTGTCCCGAAGAAGAAGCCCGCCGCCAAGCGGATCAGCCCCGCCGAGCGCGAGCGCGTCGAGATCCTGTTCCGCAGGTTCGAAAGCCTGGATCTGCATCCCAAGACCGAGCTCAACTATTCCAACCCCTACGAGCTGGTCACCGCCGTGGCCCTGTCGGCCCAGGCCACCGACATTCAGGTCAACAAGGCGACCGGCCCGCTGTTCCAGGTCGCCGACAGCGCCGAGAAGATGCTGGCGCTCGGCGAAGAGGGCCTGATCAAATACATCGCCTCGATCGGCCTCTTCCGCACCAAGGCCAAGAACGTCATCGCCGCCGCCCACATCCTGATGGACAAGCACGGCGGCCAGGTCCCGCTGAACCGCGCCGATCTCGAGGCCCTGCCGGGCGTTGGCCGCAAGACCGCGTCCGTCGTGCTGAACGAACTGGACATCGAACCGGCCATCGCCGTCGATACCCACGTCTTCCGCGTCTCGCACCGGCTGAAGCTGTCGAAAGGCAAGACGCCCGACGCGGTCGAGCAGGACCTGATGCGGATCGTGCCCGGCCCCTACCAGACCCGCGCGCACCACTGGCTGATCCTGCACGGGCGCTATGTCTGCGTGGCGCGAAAGCCGAAGTGCGAGGTCTGCAAGATCAGCGATCTTTGTCCGTCGCGGGAGCTTTTTCTGGGGGCGTAGGCCTGCTCGGTTCCTCCCCGCGACGCGGGGGGCAGCTTGTCTTAACTACCCGATCGCCCGCATCACCGCCGCCGCGAAGGCCGCGCCATGGTCGTGGGCGTGTTCGAGGAAGAGGTCCGGCTCGATGGCCTCCAGCTCCATCAGCCGAGGCGTATGGTCCAGCCCCCGGATCAGGTCGACGCGGGCATAAGTCAGGTCGCTAGGCGCGGCGCTCAGCACCATCTCGGCGGCGCGCAGGGCCTCGGGCTCGGGGGCGATCTCGCTGACCCGACCGCCGAACCGCGGCTGGACGCGGAAATCGCCCTCGACCGCCACCTTGGCCACCGCGTGGCTGAAATGACCGTCGAAATAGAACAGCGACAGCTCGCCCTCTTCGCCCACCGCCGGCAGGAACGGCTGGATCAGCGCCGGACCGCCGGGACAGCCGTCCAGCGCGCCATGACGCTTGATCCGGACGGTGTCGCGCGCGCCGGCCGAGACCTGCGGCTTGACCACCAGCTCCTCCACGCCAAAGGCGTCGAAAGCCGCCGCGATCGCCTCGGGCGTGAGCTTGTCGTGCGCGTGGGTCGGCACGACCGGCGCGCCGCGCTCGGCCAGTTCGAGCAGATAGGTCTTGGTCGAATTCCAACGCAGCACCGAGACGGGATTGGCGACGCGGACGCCGTCGCGCTCCAGCCGGTCGAGGACGCCGAACCACTCGGCCTCGCGACCGTGATAGCCCCAGGCCAGGGACGGCGTGACCAGCCGCGCGCGGCCCTTGTCGAACGCTTCCGTCCAGGGCTGGGCCTCGACGGTCAGGCCCCGCGCGCGCAGCGGCGCGGCCAGGCGCTCGAACTGCGGGCGCCAGCTGTCCTCGGGCCGGGGGTCGTCACGGGCGGGGACCAGGATCAGGACGTCGATCATCGGTTTGCTCATGCTGGGCGGGAATTGGCGGCTAGAATGTCGCGGTCCGCGAGGCAAGCCTTGCGTTGCCTTGGACGGCCACTTCCTTTAATCGCCTGCTGTTTGCGCCTTTCGGCCCGTTCTTTCAAAGGTTTGCTCCGCTCCATGACCGCGCTTTACGACGTCGCCGGCATCGGCAACGCCATCGTCGATGTCATCGCCCAGTGCGACGACGCCTTCCTGGAGAGGGAGGGCCTGACGAAAGGCGCGATGGCCCTGATCGATCCGGCGCGCGCGGCCAGCCTGTATGAGGCCATGGCGGCGGGCATCGAGGCCTCGGGCGGCAGCGTCGCCAACACCATGGCCGGCATCGCCAGCTTCGGCGGCAAGGCCGCCTATATCGGCAAGGTCGCCGACGACCAGCTCGGCCGGGTTTTCCGCCACGACATGAAGGCGATCGGCTGCGCCTTCACGACGCCGCCGCTGGCCGAGGGACCGGCCACGGCCCAGAGCCTGATCAATGTGACCGCTGACGCCCAGCGCACCATGTCCACCTATCTGGGCGCCTGCGTCGAGCTGACGTCCGCCGACGTCGACCCCGAAATCATCGAGGCGGCCCAGATCTCGTATCTGGAAGGCTATCTGTTCGATCCGCCCGAAGCGCGCCGCGCCTTCGCCAAGGCCGCCGCCCTGGCCCACGGCGCCGGGCGCAAGATCGCCATGACCCTGTCCGACAGTTTCGTGGTCGACCGCCACCGCTCGGCCTTGCTCGGCTTCGTCGAAACCCAGTGCGACATCGTCTTCGCCAACGCGAGCGAGGTCTGCGCGCTGTTCGAGACCACCGACTTCGAAGAGGCCGTCAAGGCTTTGGCCGATCGCTGCGAGATCGCCGCCGTTACCCGCAGCGAAAAGGGCTCGGTGGTGGTCGCCAACGGGCAGTTGCATGAAATCTCGGCCTATCCGGTCGAAAAAGTCGTGGACACGACCGGCGCGGGCGACCAATACGCGGCGGGTTTCCTCTACGGCCTTTCCCAGGGCCGCCCGCTGCCGGTCTGTGGCCAGCTGGGCAGCCTGGCCGCCGCCGAGGTGATCGACCACTACGGTCCGCGTCCGCAGGTCTCCCTGCGCGCGCTGGCCCAGAAGAACGGACTTTAGAACTCAGATGGCCCGCACCGCTGAAGTGGTCCGCGAGACGAAGGAGACCCAGATCCGGGTCTGGATCGATCTCGACGGGACCGGCGCCTCGACGATCTCCACCGGCATTGGTTTCTACGACCATATGCTGGAGAGCTTCGCGCGCCACGGCGGCTTCGACCTGAAGGTCGAGACCAAGGGTGACCTGCACATCGACATGCACCACACGGTCGAGGACACCGGCATCGTGCTGGGCCTGGCGGTGAACAAGGCGCTGGACGGCTTCAAGGGCATCCGGCGCTTCGGCTCGGCCTATATCCCGATGGACGAGACCCTGACGCGCTGCGCCATCGACCTCTCGAACCGCCCGTACCTGGTCTGGAAGGTCGAGTTCAAGCGCCCCAAGGTCGGCGAGATGGACACCGAGCTCTTCAAGGAGTTCCACCACGCGTTCGCGATGAACAGCGGGGCGTGCGTGCATCTGGAGACGCTGTACGGCGACAACACCCACCACGTCGCCGAAAGCGGCTTCAAGGCCCTGGCCCGGGCGCTGCGTCAGGCGGTCGAGATCGACCCGAAGACCGGCGGCCAGGCTCCGTCCACCAAGGGCGTGCTGTAAGGACACTCCATGCAGACCGTCGCCCTGATCGACTACGGGTCGGGCAACCTGCGTTCGGCCGAGAAGGCCCTGCGTGAGGCGGCCCGCCGCCGCGCGCTCGACGCCGACATCGTCGTCACCGCCGATCCCGACCTTGTCGCCAAGGCCGATCGCGTCTTCCTGCCCGGCGTCGGGGCCTTCGCGTCCTGCCGCGCCGGCCTGGACGCCACCGGCGTCTACGAGGCGATGAACCAGGCCGTGCACGGCCGGGGCGTGCCCTTCATGGGCATCTGCGTCGGCCACCAGCTCCTGGCCACCGAGGGCCTGGAGTTCGGCGTCACGCCCGGTCTCGACTGGATCGCAGGCCAGGTGAAGAAGCTCGAACCCGCCGATCCGTCGCTGACCATCCCGCACATGGGCTGGAACGCCATCGCCTTCACCCGCGCTCATGCCCTGTTCGCGGGCATCGAGGACGGCGCCCACATGTACTACGCCAATTCGTTCGCCCTGACGCCTTCCAACCCGGAAGATGTCGTCGCGACAACCGACCACGGCGGACCGTTCACGGCCGCGGTGGCCAAGGACAATGTCGCGGGCGTACAGTTTCACCCCGAAAAATCACAAGCCTCAGGGCTCGCCCTGCTCGCCAACTTCCTGGAATGGCGCCCATGATCCTCTATCCCGCCATCGACCTGAAGGACGGCCAGTGCGTGCGCCTGCTGCACGGCGACATGGAGAAGGCCACGGTCTTCAACACCTCGCCGGCCGACCAGGCCCAGCGCTTCGTCAAGGACGGCTTCTCGTGGCTGCACGTCGTTGACCTGAACGGCGCCATCGAGGGGAAGTCGGTCAATACCGCCGCCGTCGAGCATATCCTGGAGTCGATCTCGATCCCGGTGCAGCTGGGCGGCGGCATCCGCACGCTGGAAGGCGTCGAGGCCTGGATCGAGGCGGGCGTCTCGCGCGTCATCCTCGGCACCGTCGCGGTGCACGACCCGGAACTGGTCAAGAAGGCCGCCCGCCTGTGGCCCGAGCAGATCGCCGTGGCCGTCGACGTCCGCGACGGCAAGGTCGCGGTCGACGGCTGGACCGGCCTGTCGGATCTGGACGCCATCACCCTGGGCAAGCGCTTCGAGGACGCGGGCGTCGCGGCCCTGATCGTCACCGACATCAGCCGCGACGGCGCCCTGACCGGCGTCAATGTCGAGGGCGTGGGCGAGCTGGCCGACGCGGTCTCGATCCCGGTCATCGCCTCGGGCGGCGTCGCCTCGGTGGCCGACATCGAGCGGCTGAAGGCCCGCAAGGGCGTCGAGATCGCCGGCGCGATCCTGGGCCGCTCGCTCTATGCCGGCACGATCAAGCCGGCCGAAGCCCTGATCGCGGCGGCCGCCTGATGCTGAAGACCCGGATCATTCCCTGCCTCGACGTGAAGGATGGGCGGGTGGTCAAGGGGGTCAACTTCGTCTCCCTGCGCGACGCCGGCGACCCGGTGGAGCAGGCTCGGGCGTATGACGCGGCCGGCGCGGACGAGTTGATGTTCCTCGACATCACCGCCTCGAGCGAGGGCCGGGGCCTGATCCTGGACGTCATTTCGCGCACCGCCGAGGTCTGCTTCATGCCCGTCTCGGTGGGCGGCGGCGTTCGGCAGGTCTCGGACATGCGCCGCCTGCTGCTGGCCGGCGCCGACAAGGTCTCGGTCAACACCGCGGCCGTCGAGAACCCCGACCTGATCGCCGGTGGCGCCGACGCCTTCGGAGCCCAGTGCGTGGTCGTGGCCATCGACGCCAAGGCCCGCCAGGACGGCTCGGGCTGGAACGTCTGGACCTATGGCGGCCGCAAGGACACCGGCATCGACGTGGTCGAATGGGCCGCCAAGGTGGTCGAGCGCGGCGCGGGCGAGATCCTGCTGACCTCGATGGACCGCGACGGCGCCAAGATCGGCTACGACATCCCGCTGCTGAAGGCCGTCACGGCCGAGGTCACCGTGCCGGTGATCGCCTCGGGCGGCGCGGGCAATACCGAGCACCTGGTGGAAGCCGCCCGCGACGGCCACGCCGCCGCCGTGCTGGCCGCCTCGATCTTCCACTTCGGCGAGATCTCGATCGGCGAGGCCAAACGGGCCATGGCCGAGGCCGGCATCCCCGTGCGTCTCGACGCCCTGAAGGAAGTCGCATGAGCCAGCGCCTGACCGACGTGCTGCAACGCCTGTCCGCCACGATCGAGGCCCGCAAGGGCGGCGATCCGGCGGTGTCCTATACCGCCAAGCTGCTGAACGATCCGGCCCTGGCCGCCAAGAAGCTGGGCGAGGAAGCCGTCGAGACGGTGATCGCCGCCGTGGCCCAGGGCCCGGATGCCTTGGCCGCCGAAAGCGCCGACCTGCTCTACCACTGGCTGGCCCTGATGGCCGCTTCCGGCGTCCCGCTGGACGCCGTGGCCGAGAAGCTGGAAGCTCGCGAGGGGACCTCGGGCATCGCCGAGAAGGCGTCGCGGAAGGGCTAGACCCGCCGCTTCAGCGCCACGTACAGCGCCCCCTCGCCGCCGTGGCGGCGGTCGGCGGTGGAGACGCCGGCGATCATTTCGCGCAGGGAGGGATCGGCCAGCCATTCGGGCGTGCGGGTGCGCAGGACGCCCTGCCCCACCTTGCCCTTGCCGGTGATCACCAGCACCGCCCGGTGGCCCTGGCTGAACGCGCGGCGGATGAAGGCCTCCAGCGTCGCGCGAGCCTGGTCCTGGTCGAGGCCGTGCATGTCCAGCCGCGCGCCGATCGGGTCGCGCTCCTTGACGATCCGCAGTTTGCGATTGGGCTCGATATGGCCCGCCGGGCCCTTGAGCGGCTTCGGCGCGGGGACCTTCAGATCCTCCGGATCCAGCCGCAGCGGCGCGATCGAGACCAGGCGCGTCGGCGGATCGGCGGGCAAGGCGGTGTCGGCCTTCAAAGACGGCCGGATCCGCGCCTTGGACCGCATCTTCTCGGGTTTCACCGGCGCGCGCGGCGTCACCGTCGACGCGACGAGCTTCCAGAGTCGCCTGTCGTCGTCCGGGCCGGGTGGCGGCTTCCTGGCCACGTCAGGATCGCGGAGTCGGCACGAGCCGATAGAGCCGCAGCGCGTGGCGCACGCGCCCGGCCTCGGCGCCGGCCGCGTCGCCCGTGCCCATATAGAGGTCGGCCCGGACGTCGCCCTTGATCGCGCCGCCGGTGTCCAGCGCCATGGCCAGACGGCGATAGGCCGGGAAGGCGCCCGATAGCTTGGGCGTCGCGGCGTCCAACCAGTAGAGGCCTCCCATCGCGTGGCGGCTGGGATCGACGGCGATGGCGCGGCCAGGCGGCAGCGATACGCCGGCCGAGCCGACCGGCTCCTTGCCGTCGTCCGGCGTTGTCCGGAAGAACACATAGCGCGGGTTCAGCCGCATGATCGCGTCGGCCTCGGGGCCGCGATGGGCGGCCAGCCAGGATCGGATCGCCTCGCCCGAGGTGTTGTTGTCGGGCAGCAGGCCCTTGTCGCGCAGGGCGCTGGCGATGCCGACGAACGGCTTGCCATTCGTGCCGGCGAAGACCGCCCGCACCCGGCGCCCGTCCGGCAAGACCAGCACGCCCGAACCCTGGATCTGCAGAAAGAACAGGTCCTCGGGCCGCATCCAGGCCAGGGGCTTGTCGGTCGGGACCGCCTCGATCTCGCCGCGGTCTGGATAGGGGACGAAGGTCGGTCCTTCGACATGGCCGGTGATCTTCTTGCCCACGAACGCCGGATCGAAGGGGCCAAGATCCACAACGGCCAGGTCGGAGGGCAAACCCCGCATCGGGGCCGAGAACTCGGCGTTGCGCGACATGCGCGCGTCGTAGCGAGGGGCGAAATAGGCGGTCAGCAAGCCCTCGTCGCCGACCGGCTCGGGCCGGAAATTGGCCTCCAAAAACGCCCGCGCGCCCGGCTCGTCCTGGATTACCGTCGCCTTGGCCAAGCCGCAGACCCGGGCCATGGCCGGTTCCTTGGCTACGCCGCAGCCCGCGCGAAAAGCGTTCAAGGCCGCCAGGTGGTCTTCCTCGCTCCAGCCCGTCAGGCCGGAGAACGACAGAGCGGGCGAAGTCGAAGGCGAAGGCGCGGGCGGCGAAACGGTCGCTGGGGGCGGAGCGACGGCTCCCGAGCTCGCGGACGGCGGCGGCGCCGTACTCGCGCAGGCGCTCAGCAGCATGGCCGCCAGGGCCAGCGGCGCAACGGCGCCGGGAACGGCGATACGACGAGTCATTACGCCTCGGCGGCGGCGACGAACGCCAGGCGCCAGTTCGGATTGGCGCTCTTGACCTCGCGCTCGAAGGTCCAGAGCTCCGCCGTGCGACGGTCGTCGACGCCCTCGCCGCGCTCGTCCTTGGTGCGGGTGCGGACCTCGGCCAGGATGCGCACCACGGCCTTGGCGACGTCCCCGATCACATCGACCTTTTCGAGATCCAGGCGCGGCGCGGTCAGGAACTCGACCTTCTCGGCGCGGCCGGCGGTCTCGCGGGCCGCCATGGCCTGCTCGAAATTGTCCATGACTTCCTGGACCAGAAGCGGCTTCAGCGTCTCGCGGTCGCCGGCGGCGTAGGCCGTGACGATCTGCTCGTAGGCCGAGCGCGCGCCGGAGAGGAACTTGTCCGGGTCGAAGTCCGGCTGCTTGGCCTTCAACGTGGCCACGCCCTCGATCGCGTGTCCCGGGTTGGCTTGCGGCGCGGGACTGGGCGAGCCCGGAATCGCCCCAGCGGGCGCGTCCTCGGGCTGACGCCCCACCCGGCGGCCCAGGGTGGCGTAGAGCTGGTACAGGACGACGGCGGCGACGGCCGCGAGGAACAGGATCTGGAGCACTTCAGGGTCCGGCGGCGGGCTTTCGAGCCCTTGGGATGGTGTCTATATAGGCGAGAGACGCTCTTCCGTCAGGCGCCTGGCGTTGCGCCAGAACAGCCCGCATGGTAGCAGCGCCCACCTTTTCTCAGGCGTTCTAGCCGCCGATTACGGATTTTATCCTAATGACCGACACCACCGCCCCCAATGGTACCCCTGGGGCGACCCCGGAAGGCGCCGAGGCCGGCCAAGCGGGCATCCGCATCCTGGCCCAGTTCGTCCGCGACTTCTCGTTTGAAAATCCCCTGGCGCCCGACAGCCTGCGGGCTGGCGCGACCCAGCCGGCCATCGACATGGGCGTTGAGATGAACGCCCGGGGCCGTCCAGACGGTCTGTTCGAAGTGGACCTGAAGCTGTCGGCCCGCGCCCTGCGCGAGGAGCAGGCGGTGTTCCACGTCGAGGTGGTCTATGGCGGCCTGTTCCACATCGAAGGCGTCAGCCAGGAAGATCTGGAGCCGGTGCTGCTGATCGAGTGCCCTCGCTTCCTGTTCCCCTATGCCCGTCGTCTGATTTCGGACGTCACGGCCGAGGGCGGCTTCCCGCCGTTCCTGATCGACCCGATCGACTTCGCCGGCGTCTACGCCGCGCGCAAGGCCCAGGCCGAAACCGGCGGCGTGGTCGGCAACGCCTGAGGCGTTGGAGCAAAGTGATCCGAGAGGGGCTCGGCCGAAAGGCTGGGCCCTTTTCTTTTGATCTCAAGCCTAAGGCTGCAGCCTGTACCCGCCCATCTCGGTGATCAGAATCCGCGCCACGGCCGGATCGGGCTCGATCTTCTGGCGCAGGCGGTAGACGTGGGTCTCCAGCGTATGGGTGGTGACCCCCGCGTTGTAGCCCCAGACCTCGGTCAGCAACTCCTCGCGCGACACGGGCTTGGAGCCGGCGCGGTAGAGGTACTTGAGGATGTTGGTTTCCTTCTCGGTCAGCCGCACCTTCTTCTGCTTCTCGTCGATCAGCAGCTTGGCCGAGGGGCGGAACTCGTAGGGGCCTATGCGGAACAGCGCGTCTTCCGAAGCCTCGTAGACCCGCAGCTGGGCGCGGATGCGGGCCAGCAGCACGCCAAAGCGGAAGGGCTTGGTGACATAGTCGTTGGCGCCGGACTCCAGGCCCAGGATCGTGTCGCTGTCGCTAGCCGCGGCCGTCAGCATGATCACCGGGGCGGTGACGCCGTTCTTGCGCATCAGGCGGCAGGCCTCGCGGCCGTCCATGTCGGGCAAGTCCACGTCCAGCAGGATCAGGTCGGGCTTGATCTCGCGCGACATCCGCACGCCTTCGCCGGCGCTGGCGGCCTCGGCGACCGCGAACTCCTCGTGAAGGGCCAGTTGCTCGGCAAGGGCGCCGCGCAGGTCGTCGTCGTCATCGATGAGCAATAGGGTCTTGCGTTGCGCCATAAGGGGAAACATGCACCGCTGCGCCCCTTCGGGACAAGCCCGAGCAAGGCCTTAAGTCCGGGAGTCGACCGATCATGCCGTTTCGCGCCCATGCCGATGGCCGTTTCGAGCTGGAAGGCCGCGTCGTGCGCTGCGCGATCGGCAAGGCCGGCGTCATCGCCGCCGCCGACAAGCGCGAGGGCGATAACAGGAGCCCGCTCGGCGTCTGGGTCATGCGGGAGGTCTGGTACCGACCGGACGTCTATCCCGAGGGTCCCCGAACCGCCCTGCCCCGCCGCGCCACGCGACCCGACGACGGCTGGTGCGACGCGCCGGGGGACCCCCGCTATAACCGCCCCGTCACCCTGCCCTATCCGGCCAGCGCCGAGCGGATGTGGCGCGACGACGCCGTCTATGACTTGGTGGTGATCCTGGGCCACAACGACGACCCGCCTGTTCCGGGCCTGGGCTCCGCGATCTTCATGCATCTGGCGCGGGAGGGGTATCCCGGCACCGAAGGCTGCGTGGCGCTGGCGCGAGCGGATATCGAGGCGGTTCTGGCCGCAGCGAAGCCGGGCGACGCCATCGAGATCGCGTTTTAAGCGTAGTCGCGCCGTCCAAACAGCGCCGAACCGACCCGCACCGAGGTCGCGCCCTCCGCGATCGCGATTTCGAAATCGTCGCTCATGCCCATGGACAGCTTCTCGACGCCGGTGCGCTGGGCGATGGCTCTCAGCTTGGCGAAATGCGGCGCGGGGTCCGCATCGACCGGCGGGATGCACATCAGCCCTTCGACCGGCAATCCGTAGGTCTCCCGGCAGGCGGCGATGAAGGCGTCCGCCTTGTCCGGCGCGATGCCGGCCTTCTGGGGCTCCTCGCCGATATTGACCTGGACATAGAGGCGCGGCACCTTGCCCGCCCGCTGGATCTCGTCGGCCAGCACACGAGCCAGCTTTTCTCGATCCAACGTCTCGATCACGTCGAAGAAGGCGACGGCCTCGCGCGCCTTATTGGTCTGCAGCGGACCGATCAGGCGCAGCTCGAGCCCCTCGCGGCGCTGACTCCAGCGCTCCATGGCCTCCTGGACGCGGTTCTCGCCGAACACTTTCTGCCCCGCGTCCAGCACCGGCGCGATATGCTCCCAAGGCTGGGTCTTGGACACCGCCACCAGCGTCACGTCGCCAGCGGGACGACCGGCGCGGGCCTCGGCGGCGGCGATGCGGCCTTGGATCTCGGCGAGGGCTTGCGACATGGAGAGCTCGATCTTGCGGACGGAAAGCGAACTGGAGGTCCTGTCTAGGACGGCGAGCGGGTTTTCGCCAAGGATCGCGCGCGGTCGGGTTCTGCCAAACCTGCTGTTCTTCACGGACCCGGCCAGGGTGGCCGACCCGGAGGCCGTCGCCCTGCGGCTACCCCGCGGGGCAGGGATCGTTTTACGGGCCTTCGGCGCGCCGGAGGCGGTCGACCAAGGCCGGCGGCTGCGGGCGATCGCCGACGCGCGCGGCTTGATCCTGCTGGCCGGCGCCCACCCCCGGCTCGCCGAGGATATCGGCGCCGATGGTCTGCACATGCCCGAACGTCTGTCCGGAGAAATCCCCCGCCTGCGCGTCGAACATCCCGACTGGCTGATCACGGTGGCGGCCCATGACCGTTCCGCGCTGACCGCCGCCGAGCGTTTGGAGGCCGACGCGGTCGTGGTCTCGCCGGTATTTCCCAGCAACAGTCCCTCGGCGGGCGCGCCCTTGGGTGTAGAAGGCCTGAACGCGCTGGTCTCCGCCACCGCCCTTCCGGTCTATGCGCTGGGGGGCGTGCGCGCGGACACCGCCGGACGTCTATCCGGCAGCGGCGTCGTGGGAATCGCGGCAGTGGAAGCGCTGGCCGGCTCTAAATCAAATGTTTAGAGCGTGAGATAAGCTGAAGCCGGTTCCGACCTTCAGCCTCACGCTCTAGAACTTGAACGCGGTTTCCAGGCGAACGCGCGGGGCGGGATCGCTCTGCTGCGCGCGGCGAGCGGCCAAGGCCGGATTGGACTCGCCCAG
The DNA here is from genome assembly GCF_012184455.1 of Caulobacter sp. SSI4214. Taxonomy (NCBI): domain Bacteria; kingdom Pseudomonadati; phylum Pseudomonadota; class Alphaproteobacteria; order Caulobacterales; family Caulobacteraceae; genus Caulobacter; species Caulobacter sp. SSI4214. Next base: position 50,474 of record NZ_SZWJ01000007.1, read on the forward strand.
GCTGACGGCGCCGCCGACCCGGATCGACGGGGTCACCTTGAAATAGGCGCCGGCCTGAACGTCCTGCATTTCCATTTCACGGTTGGTCGGCTGGTCGAGGTCCAGCTTCAGGCCCCAGCGGCCCTTCTTGGCGTCCCAGCGCAGGGTGCGCTTGTCGTCCTGAGGGTACTGCACGCCGGCGGGAGCGCCGCTTGTGAAGTCGTTCTTGGCGGTGAAATCGGGGGCGACGGCATGAGGCTTGGCCTGGGCGAACGCCATCGACGCCGATCCCGAAAGGATCAGCGCGGCGGCTCCCGCCAGAAAGAAACGCGTCGCGACCATCGCTACTCGCCGCCTATACTCTGTTGTCCCCACCCATCCCATATAGGGAAGGGTCCCTGAAAATGCGATTAAAGGCTTGGGCTAAACGCGGTCAACCTCACTGTCGTCGCACTTTCGCCGGTCTTGTACGATTCAATCGTCTCGTGTGGCGATGAGGTCACGCGATTCCTGTTTTGAGGCAGCGCAGCCGTGCTATAGACCGGCTCCCGGCCGCGGGGGCGCGCCTGGAAGCGCGAAGCCGCGCCGGCAAGAATTTGGAGCGAGGTAATATGGCGTTTGAGCGTGGGTCTGTGATGCGCGGCGTCGCCGCGGGTGTCCTGGCTCTGTCGATGCTGGGCATGACGGCGTGCGCCAGCAACAAGGCCCCCAAGACTTTCGCCGCCGAAGGCCAGAAGAAAGGCTTCCTGGGGCTGGGTCACGCGAAGAAGGCTCAGACCCCGGACGCCGCCATCGGCGTCAACGGCTATCTGTGGCGCGCCAGCCTCGACACCCTCGCCTTCATGCCCCTGGCCTCGGCCGACCCCTATGGCGGCGTGATCATCACCGACTGGTACGTGAACCCCGAGACTCCCGCCGAGCGTTTCAAGGCCACGGTCTATATCCTCGACACCCGCCTGCGCGCCGACGGCCTGAACGTCACCGTGTTCAAGCAGTCGAAGGACGCGAACGGCGCCTGGGTCGACGCTCCGGTTTCCGACCAGACGGCCACCGACATCGAAAACGCGATTCTGACGCGCGCGCGCCAGCTTCGCCTGTCGAACATCAAGGGCTAAGGCCCGGCGGGGTCCTCCTTCGAGCGAAGAGGACCCCGAACACCCATATTCCTGCGCGCTCCGGCCGCGAAACCGCCTAGTCTTGCGCGGCGTCGCCTTACGGGGCGCCTTTTCGCATCCAAGACCTGGTTTCCGATGGCCCGCTACAATCCCAAAGACACCGAGCCCAAGTGGCGTGACGCCTGGGCGAAGGCCGACGTCTTCAAGACCGGCGAGATCAACGACGGCCGTCCGAAATACTACGTGCTCGAGATGTTCCCGTACCCGTCGGGTCGCATCCACATGGGCCACGTCCGCAACTACGCCATGGGCGACGTGGTGGCCCGCTACAAGCGCGCCCAGGGCTTCAACGTCCTGCACCCGATGGGCTGGGACGCCTTCGGGATGCCAGCCGAGAACGCGGCCATGGAGCGCGGCGTCCACCCCAAGGGCTGGACCTACGACAACATCGCCGCCATGCGCGAGCAGCTGAAGGCGCTGGGCATCTCGGTCGATTGGTCGCGCGAGTTCGCCACCTGCGACCCGGAATACTATGGCAAGCAGCAGGCCTGGTTCCTGCGCCTGCTGAAGCGCGGTCTGGTCTATCGCAAGGAAGCCTCGGTCAACTGGGACCCGGTCGACATGACCGTCCTGGCTAACGAGCAGGTGATCGACGGCAAGGGCTGGCGCTCGGGCGCGACGGTCGAGAAGCGCAAGCTGACCCAGTGGTTCCTGCGCATCACCGACTACGCCGACGCCCTGATCGACGGCCTGAAGACCCTGGACCGCTGGCCCGACAAGGTTCGCCTGATGCAGGAGAACTGGATCGGCCGCTCCAAGGGCCTGCGCTTCAAGTTCCAGTTTGACGGCGAAGCGCCCGACGGCCTGGCCGAGGGCCTGGAAGTTTACACCACCCGTCCCGACACCCTGTTCGGCGCCAGCTTCGTCGGCATCGCCCCCGAGCACCCGCTGGCCGAGCAGCTGGCGGTCGAGAACCCGCAAATCCAGCAGTTCATCGCCGACTGCCGCAAGGGCGGCACCTCGGAAGCCGAGATCGAGAGCGCCGAAAAGCTGGGCTACGACACCGGCCTGCGGGTCAAGCACCCGCTGGACCCGTCGATCACCCTGCCCGTCTGGATCGCCAACTTCATCCTGATGGACTACGGGACCGGCGCGATCTTCGCCTGCCCGGCCCACGACCAGCGCGACCTGGACTTCGCCCGCAAGTACGACCTGCCGGTCAAACCGGTGGTGCTGCCTAACGAGGAGGATCCGGCGACCTTCACGGTCGGCAAGGAGGCCTATGTCGGCCCCGGCAAGATCTTCAATTCCGAATTCCTGGACGGCATGGACGTCGAGACCGCCAAGGCCGAGGCCGTGGCGCGCATCGAGGCGGCCGGCCAGGGCCAGGGCGCGACCGTCTATCGCCTGCGCGACTGGGGCGTTTCGCGCCAGCGCTACTGGGGCTGTCCGATCCCGGTCATCCACTGCGAGGCCTGCGGCGTCGTCCCCGTCCCGGAAGACCAGCTGCCCGTCGCCCTGCCCGACGACGTCACCTTCGACAAGCCGGGCAACCCGCTGCTGCGTCACCCGACCTGGCGCCACACCACCTGCCCGTCCTGCGGCGGCAAGGCCGAGCGCGAGACCGACACGCTGGATACGTTCATCGACTCCAGCTGGTACTTCGCCCGCTTCGCCGACACGGAAGCCGCCGAGCCGGTCGGCAAGGCCGCGGCCGACTACTGGCTGCCGGTCGACCAGTATATCGGCGGCGTCGAGCACGCGATCCTGCACCTGCTGTACGCCCGCTTCATCACCCGCGCTCTGAAGGACGAGGGCCTGGTTTCGGTCGAGGAGCCGTTCGCGGGCCTGTTCACGCAAGGCATGGTCACCCACGAGGCCTACAAGAACGAGGCCGGCGAATGGGTCGAACCTTCCGACGTGGTGATCAAGGTCGAGGGCAATAGCCGCTCGGCCACGCACGCCAAGACCGGCGCGCCGATCGTCATCGGCGACATCGAGAAGATGTCGAAGTCCAAGAAGAACGTCGTCGCCCCCGAGGACATCTTCGAGGCCTACGGCGTCGACAGCGCCCGGCTGTTCGTGATGTCCGACAGCCCGCCCGAGCGCGATGTTCAGTGGACCAACGCTGGCGTCGAGGGCAGCTGGCGCTTCACGCACCGCCTGTGGAACGAGTTCGACAGCCAGCCCGCCGGCGACTTCGCCCACGACGACAGCGATGAGGCGGCTCTGGCGTTGCGCAAGGCCGCCCACAAGCTGATCGGCTTCGTCACCGACAGCATCGAGGGCTTCCGCTTCAACAGCGGCGTGGCGCGCCTGTACGAGTTCCTGAACGCCCTGAAGGCCGCGCCGGCTGAAGGCGCTTCGGATGCCGTCCTGGCGGCCCGGGCCGAGGCCCTGAACATCCTGGCCCGGCTGGTCGCCCCGTTCACCCCGCACCTGGCCGAGGAGGCCTGGGCGAAGATCGGCGGCGAAGGCATGGTCGTCAACGCTCCCTGGCCCAAGGCCGACCCGGCCCTGGCCGCGGACGACGAACGCGTCCTGCCGATCCAGATCAACGGCAAGCGTCGCGGCGAGGTGAAGGTCAAGGCCGGCGCCCCGGACGACGAAGTGACCAAAATCGCGCTGGCGGATCCCAACGTCATGGCTCACCTTGAGGGCGTCACGGTCCGCAAGGTGATCGTGGTGAAGGACCGCATCGTCAACATCGTGGCCAATTGAGACTCCAAGCGACAACGATGAAACGCACCCTGGCAGCCGCCACAATCGCGCTTTCGGCCATGGCCCTGTCGGGCTGCGGCTTCACCCCCCTCTACGCCCGTCCCGGCGTCGAGGGTGGCCTCTCCAGCATCGAGGCCGTGTCGTCCGAGGGTCGCGCCGGCTACCTGCTACGGGAAGCCTTGGACGACGCCCTGGCGCATCACCAGGGGACTCAGCCGGCCTATCGGCTGACCTATTGGATCAGCGAGCGTCGCTTCCCTCGCGGCGTGCGCCTCGACAACGTGGCCAACCGCTACGAGCTGCAGATGACCGTCACCTGGCGCCTCATCGACGCCAAGACGGCCGCCGAGGTCCACAAGGGCGTCACGCCCGTATCGGTCACCTATGACTCGGCCGACCAGCCCTATGCCGCGATCGCCGCCCAGGAGGATGGCCAGCAGCGGGCCGCGACCGAGGCCGCGCGCCGGATCCAGCTGGACCTGGCCGCCTGGCTGGCGGGCAAGGCCCCGGCGTAAGGCCTCGGGATGATCCTCTCCAAGCGTCCGGACGTCGAACGCTTCCTGAAGGAGCCGACCCCGGACATTCGGGCCGTGATTATCTACGGCAAGGACCGAGGCGTGGTGCGCGATCGCGCCAACGCCCTGGCCAAGCGCGTCGTCGCGCGCCCCGACGACCCCTTCGACACCGCCCAGCTCACCGAAGGCGATCTGGACAGCGATCCAGCCAAGCTGGAGGACGAGCTGTCGGCCCTCTCGCTGATGGGCGGCCGCCGCCTGGTGCGCCTGCGCCTGACCGGCGAGAAGGCCGGTCCGGACAAGGCCGCCGCCGAGGCCGTTACCCGCCATGTCGAGGGCCTGCTCAATCCCGACGCCTTCTTCCTGATCGAAGCCGGGGCGCTGGGCCGCGATTCCCAGCTCCGCAAGATTGGCGAGAAGGCCAATGGCTGCGCCGTCATCCCCTGCTACGAGGACGAGGCTGGCGACCTGGCCCGCCTGACCCGCGACACCCTGGCCAATGACCGGGTCGGTCTGAACAGCGAGGCGCTGGAGCTCTTCGTCTCGCGGCTGCCCAAGGAACGCGGCGTCGCCCGGGCGGAGATCGAACGTCTGGCGCTGTATCTTGGCCCAGGCAGCGGCATCAACGCGACGGCCGCCGACCTGACGGACTTTCTGGGCGTCGAGCCCGAAGCCTCGCTGAGCGACGCCGCCGCCGATGCGTTCGGCGGCCGGGCCGGCGCGGCCCAGACCGCCCTGCGCCGCGCCGCCGCCGAGGGCGAAGGCGGCCCCGCCGCCGTCCGGGCCATCAGCTTCTATCTGGGCCGTCTGCGCCGGGTGTTGACCCTGCACAAGAACGGCGTCGACCTGCAGGCCGCCGCCAAGGCCGCTGGAATCTTCTGGAAGCAGGAGCGCGAATTCCTGCGCCAGGCGCGCGCTTGGAACCTGGAAGCGATCCTGGACATCCAGGGCGAGGTCCTCGCGGCGGATCGGGCCTGCAAGAGCTCCGGTTCGCCCGACCAGCTGATCGCCGAGCGTCTGGCTCTGATGATCGCGGGCCGCGCCCGCCGTCTGGGGCTGTAGAGCTCCGAAAACCGCCCCAAAAGCATTGTTTGCGCGGCTGTGGACGACTTTCCAGAAATCCTTTCGCCAGAAGGGCTTGTGGCCAAAAGCACCCCGGATCGCCCTCCGCTCACGAAAACGGCGCCTCCCCGAGTACGGAAAGGCGCCGCTCCATGCGCGACAGAGGCGATTTTCGGACGCTGCAAAAAGCGCCCGCACGCACGCTTTTATGTGCAAGCGGTCAGACCCCGCGCGTCAGACGATTGCAGAGATCGTCCAGCTGCTCAAGCGTCGCATAGCTAATGGTCAGGGTTCCGGTCGACCCACGATGATCGATCGAAACGTCCAGGCCAAGCACCGACGACAAGTCGGCTTCCAGCGCCTGGGTGTCGGTATCCTTGACGCGAGGCGGGCGACCGCCCTTGTTCTTAGACGGCGTCGCGGTCGGCGCTTTGCGGGCCAGGGCCTCGGTCTCGCGAACCGACAGCCCCCCTTCGATGATCTGCTTGGCCAGGGCCACCGGATCGGCCGCGGCGGCGATGGCCCGCGCGTGACCGGCCGACAGCTCGCCGCTGACCAGGTAGGACTGCACCTCGTCCGGTAGGGCCAGCAGACGCATCGTGTTGGCGACGTGGCTGCGGCTCTTGCCGATGGTCTGGGCGATCGCTTCCTGGGTGCGATCGAACTTCTCCATCAAGACCTTGTAGGACAGGGCCTCTTCCAGAACGTTCAGATCGGCGCGCTGGACGTTCTCGATGATGCCGATCTCCAGCACCGCCAGGTCGTCCAGTTCCCGCACCATGATCGGTACGCTGCGCAGGCCGGCGCGCTGAGCCGCGCGCCAACGGCGTTCACCGGCGACGATCTGGTATTCCCCGGGCGAGCCCGGCGCGGGACGGACCAGGATCGGCTGCAGGACGCCCTTCTCGCGGATCGAGTTGGACAGGTCCTCCAGATCTTCCTCGCGGAAGGTGCGGCGCGGCTGGTCCGGGTTGCGCTTCAGGATCTCGATCGGCGCTTCGCGCGAACCGCCGGCATTGGCCCCCGGTGCCTGGGCGGGCGCCGCCTCGACCTCGCCCAGCAGAGCGGACAGACCACGACCCAGACCACGCCGGCCCTCGGAACTACCGGGCTCACCCACCACTACGGACTCCATCATCTTCTCGGTCAAACTCGGTATCGATACTTGGAAACTCGGGATCAGGCCGCCTGGGCCTGGCGATCGCGCTCGCGGCTGATCACTTCGCGCGCCAGCTTCAGATAAGCCTGACTGCCGGCGCACTTGAGATCATACAGCAGGACGGGCTTGCCGAACGACGGGGCCTCGGAGACGCGCACATTGCGCGGAATGATCGCGTCATAGACCTTGTCGCCGAAGTACTCGCGGACATCCCGGGCCACCTGCTCGGACAGGCTGTTGCGCCGGTCGTACATGGTCAGCACGACGCCCTGGATTTCGAGGCGCGGATTGAGGCTGCCGCGAATGCGTTCGATGGTCCGCATCAGCTGAGTCAGCCCTTCGAGGGCGAAGAACTCGCACTGCAAGGGCACGAACACCGCGTCGGCGGCGGTCATGGCGTTGACGGTCAGCACGTTCAGGGACGGCGGGCAGTCGATCAGCACATAGGTGTAAGGGCCGTTAGCGCGGATCGGCTCCAGGGCGTCGCGCAGCCGGTAGGACCGACGGGCGGTCTGACCCAGCTCGATCTCGATGCCCGAGAGATCGGCGTCGGCCGGTATGACGTCCAGGCCAGGCAGCTCGGTCTTCACGGCCGCGTCGACCACGGGCGCCTCGCCCATCAGCACGTCATAGAGGGTGGTTCGGCGCGCGGTGCGGCCGATCCCCAGCCCCGTGGAACAATTGCCTTGCGGGTCGGCGTCGATCAGCAGCACACGCTCGCCGCACGCGGCCAGGGCGGTGCCGAGGTTGATGGCGGTGGTGGTCTTGCCCACCCCGCCCTTCTGGTTGGCGATGGCGAAAACGCGGAGAGGATTAGCGGACACGGGAAAACCTCTTCACTTGAACGATACGACCCCGGGGGTCGCTTTGACTGGGATGCAGATCACTCTCGAAGTTCCAGGCCTTCTTGGCCTCCGAGAGCTCGGTCGCGACGTCCTGGCCTTTGAGGAAAAGACCGGTCGCGCCCCTGCGCAGATAGGGTTCGGCGAAGCCGAGCAGCTTGGTCATCGGCGCGCAGGCCCGGGCCGTCACGACGTCGACCTTCAGGCTCAGATCCTCCGCGCGCGCATTGTGGATCTGGACCGGCAGATCAAGATCCTTCGCCACCACCTCCAGAAAACGGCAGCGCTTGGTCATCGATTCCACCAGATGCACCCGCGCCCCGGCCCTACCCTTCAGAAGTATGGCCAGCACCACGCCAGGCAGGCCGGCGCCGGCGCCCAGATCCGCCCAGGTCAGAGCGTCCGGCGCGAAGGCCAGAAGCTGGGCGCTGTCCAGCGCGTGACGGGTCCAGTAGGTGGCGATGGTCAGCGGGCCGACCAGGTTCATCACCTCATTCCACTCGGCCAGCAGCGTCTGATAGCGCGCGAGATCGGCGAGCTGGCCGTCCGACGCGCCCGTCATGGCTTGATAGCCCGCCGCGTCCAGGACGGGCGGTTCGACGAGCACGGCTTCAGGCTGCACGGCCGCGCCTCACATAGGCCAGCAATGCGGTCAGCGCCCCAGGGGTCACGCCTTCGATGCGGGCCGCTTGGCCCAGGGTCAGCGGCCGGACCCGCGCCAGCTTTTCCCGCACTTCGTTCGACAGGCCGCCAATTTCCCCGTAGTCGAGATCGGTGGGCAGGCGCAGGTCCTCGTCCTTGCGCAGCGACTCGGCGTCGGCCCGCTGGCGATCCAGATAACCGGCATAGGCGGCCTCGATCTCGATCTGCTCGCGGACATCGGTGTTCCACGTGAAAACCTCGGGCCAAACCCGGCCCAGGTCGTCGAGGGTCACATCGGGATAGGCCAGCATGGCGAACACGTCACGTCGCACACCGTCGCTATTGACCTTGAAGCCCGCCTTTACCGCCTCGTTCGGGGTCAGGCTGACCGAACGCGCAAAACCGCGCGCCGCTTCCAGACGGGCCTTCTTGTCGGCCCAAGCGGCCGCCCGCCGCGCGCCGACGACACCCAAGGCGATCCCGCGATCGGTCAGCCTCTGGTCGGCGTTATCGGCGCGAAGTGTCAGGCGGAATTCGGCACGGCTGGTAAACATTCTATAGGGCTCGGTCACGCCCCGCGTGACGAGGTCGTCGATCATCACCCCGATATAGGCCTCATCCCGAGCGAAGATCGCCGGCGACCTCCCCTGCACGGCCAGGGCCGCGTTCAGACCGGCCACCAAGCCCTGGGCGCCCGCCTCTTCATAGCCGGTGGTGCCGTTGATCTGGCCCGCCAGATAGAGCCCGGGCAGACGCTTGGTCTCCAGCGTGGCGTACAGCTCGCGCGGGTCGACATAGTCGTATTCGATCGCATAGCCGTAGCGGATCACCTCGACCTTCTCCAGGCCAGGGATCGTGCGCAGGAACAGCAGCTGGGTTTCTTCCGAAACCGACGTGGAAATGCCGTTGGGATAAACGGTGTTGTCGTCGAGGCCTTCGGGCTCGAGAAAAATCTGATGGCTGGTCTTGTCCGCGAACCGGACAACCTTGTCCTCGATCGAGGGACAATAGCGGGGCCCAACGCCCGAGGCGCGGCCGCTATAGACCAGGGACTCCCCGATCCGCTCGGCGATGATCCGATGGGTTTCCTCGGTCGTGAAGGTGATCCCGCAAGCGATCTGAGGAACGTCAATCTTGTCGGTCAGGGACGAGAATGGGATCGGCGAGTCGTCAGCGGCTTGGCTCTCCAGCCGGTCCCAGGCGATCGTCCTGCCATCCAGGCGCGCCGGCGTTCCGGTCTTCAGCCGGCCCATCTGGAAGTCTAAGGCGTAAAGCCGGTCGGCCAAACCGATCGAGGGCTGATCGCCGACCCGACCTGCGGGAATGCGATCCTCGCCGCGATGGATCACGCCCTTCAAGAAGGTGCCGGTGGTCAGGATTACACGTGAAGCGCGGTAGGCGCGGGCCCCAGCGTCGATCACGCCCGCGACCGCGCCGGCCTCCACGATCAGGTCCTCGGCGGCGGCGGCGATGACGTCGAGATTCGGCGTCGACGCCAGTTCGGCCTGCATGGCCTCGCGATAGAGACGGCGATCGATCTGCGACCGTGGGCCTCGCACCGCCGGTCCCTTCGACCGGTTCAGCATGCGAAACTGAATGCCGGACCTGTCGGCAATACGGCCCATCACGCCGTCCAGGGCGTCGATCTCGCGGACGAGATGCCCCTTGCCCAGCCCCCCGATGGCCGGATTGCAGGACATTTCGCCGATGGTTTCGAGCTTATGCGTCAGCAACAAGGTGCGCGCGCCCGCACGCGCGGACGCGGTCGCCGCTTCGCAGCCGGCGTGGCCGCCGCCAATGACAATGACATCCCAGGAGTTGGACAAGAGACTCGGCCTCAATGCGAACGCCCCCGACGGGCGGGGGCGTTGGACTCGACATATACGCCAATCAGGCGATCAGGTCGATGTGACTCGTCGGCGTTCCACGTGAAACGCCCTAACCGCAGCTGTGAGCAGCCTGTGGATAGTCGGCGCGTGTTTCACGTGGAACATCACTTGCCGATGCAAAAGGTCGAGAAGACACGACCCAGAACATCCTCGGGGTCGACCCGGCCCGTGATCTTTTCCAGGGCCCGAGCCGCCAAGCGAACGTCCTCGGCCGCCAGCTCGACTTCCAGGCCGGCGTCGGATAGCGCGCGGGCCAGGTAGCTCTGGGCCTCCCGAAGCCGTTCGGCATGACGCAAACGCGTCGCGGCGGGAAAGTCGGCGCCGGACAACGCGTCGGCGACGGCAGCCGCAAGCCTGCCTCGAAGATCATCCAGCGCGGAAGCCGATCGCGCGGACAGACGAACAACCTCAAGCCCCTCCCGTCGGGCCCAGCGCTCCGCTTCGTCGAGCGTCAGGGTTTGGGCGATATCCACCTTGTTCAGCACCAGCCAGTCGCCGGGCCGAACGGCGTCCTCAAGCTCCACGCGATGTTTCACGTGAAACCCGTCGACGACCCAAAGCCTTAGGTCAGCATCCTCGGCCCAGGCCCGCGCCCGTCTCACCCCCTCGGCCTCGATGGCGTCCGACGTCTCCCGAATCCCCGCCGTGTCGGCCAGAAGAACCTTATAGCCTCCGAGCACCAACGGAACTTCAATGACATCCCGAGTCGTACCGGGTGTGTCCGTAACGATCGCCGCCTCCCGCTCGGCAAGACCGTTGAGCAGCGTGCTCTTCCCGGCGTTCGGCGCCCCGATCAAGGCGATCCGGAAGCCATCGCGAACCCGGCGACCACGGGCCACATCGGCGAGCGCGAGATCGAGTTCGGCTTTCAAGGTTCTCAAGGCCGGCCGAGCGCGCTCCGCGACGGCCTCGGGAAGGTCCTCATCAGGGAAGTCGACCGCCGCTTCGAGCATCGCCTGGGACTGAACCAACAGGTCGCGCCAACGATCGTAGCGCTGGCTCAAGGCGCCTCCCAATTGACCCAGGGCCTGTCGTCGCTGCGCCTCGGTCTCAGCGTCGATGAGGTCGGCCACGCCCTCGGCCTGGGCCAGGTCCAGCTTGCCGTTTTCAAACGCGCGACGAGTGAACTCCCCGGGTTCGGCCAAGCGCGCGCCGAGCCCGGCCAAGGCCGACATCAGCGCCTCGACGACGGCCCTGCCGCCGTGCACGTGAAACTCCGCGCTGTCCTCTCCGGTATAGCTGGCCGGACCTTCGAACCTCAAAACCAGCGCCTCATCCAGCGCCACGCCCTCGTGGCGCAAGGTCCTGAGCACCGCCAAGCGCGGGCGCGGCGCGGACCCGCACAGCGCTTTGACGATAGACAGCGTCGCCGGACCCGAGACCCGCACCACGGCCACGGCCGATCGTCCCGGCGCGGTGGCCGGGGCGAAGATCGTATCGGTCATGATCTCAGTCGCGTTTGCCGGCGGCCGCGCCGGCGGCGGCCGTCATCAACTTCCGGAACTGTTCCTGCGCCCCGGCGCCGAACGCCATCCAGTTCTTCAACAGTTCGTCCGGGGCCAGCATCGCCATATTGGCGTCCATCCGATTCTGCATCTCCTTGACGAGGTGCTCGTTCAAACCGCTGACATCCGGAAGCCCTAAAAAGGCTCGCGCCTCGACGGGCGTGCAATCAATCTCGATGGTCATCTTCATCGGGTGGTTCCCTTCGGTCAGGGCACGATATTGTTATGGGGCAAGCCCGTCGGCGCAGGTTAGAGCGCTTTGGTCGAAAGTCACATCGACCAGTATGGACGGAGAGCTGCGATGAGCGAGACCCTCACGATCACCACGCCGGACGGCGATTTCTCGGCCTATGTGGCGCGCCCGGAGGCGGACAAGGCTCCCGCCATCCTCGTGATCCAGGAGATCTTCGGCGTCAATAAGGTGATGCGCGACATCTGTGACGGCCTGGCCGCGCAAGGCTATGTCGCCGTGTGCCCCGATCTGTTCTGGCGGATCGAGCCCGGCATCGACATCACCGACCAGTCCGAAGCCGAATGGAAGCGCGCCTTCGAGCTGTTCAATGCCTTCGATGTGGACACGGGTGTCAACGACATCGCCGCCACCATCACCGCGATCCGCGCGATGCCCGGCGTCGAGGGCAAGGTCGGCGCCGTCGGCTATTGCCTCGGCGGGCTGCTCGCCTTCCTGACCGCGACGCGCACGGACGCCGACGCCGCGGTCTCGTACTATGGCGTGGGTATCGAAAAGCACGTTGGCGAGGCCGAGAAGCTGAACCATCCGCTGCTGATGCATATCGCGGAGAAGGATCAGTTCGTCCCGCCGGAAGCCCAGCAGGTGATCCTGCAGGCGCTGAAGGACCATCCCCAGATCGAAATCCACACCTATCCTGGCCGAGACCACGCGTTCGCCCGCGAGGGCGGCGCACACTACGACACCGGTGACGCGGCGAAGGCCAACGCCCTGAGCCTCGCTTTCTTCAAGAAGGCGCTGGGCTGATGCTGGCCGTCCAGGCGGTTCACACAGGCGGACCCGAGGTGCTGAAGGCCGTCGAGGTCGAGGTTCCCTCGCCGGCGGCCGGGCAGATTCTGGTCAAACACCACGCCATCGGTCTGAACTATATCGACACCTATCATCGCTCCGGGCTCTATCCGCTGAAGCTGCCGGCCGTGATCGGGCTGGAGGCGGCGGGCGTCGTCGAGGCGATCGGCGAGACCGTCACGCGGTTCAGGCCGGGCGACCGCGTGGCGTACAATGGGACGCTCGGAGCCTATGCCCAGGCGGCCGTGGTCCCGGCCGACCGAGCCGTGAAGGTTCCGGATGGCGTGAGCCTAGAGACGGCGGCGGCGGCGATGCTCAAGGGCATGACCGCGGAGTTTCTGGTCCGCCGATGTTTCCACGTGAAACCCGGTGATCGCGTGCTGATCCACGCGGCCGCCGGCGGCGTCGGCCAGATCCTGGTGCAATGGTGCAAGGCCTTGGGCGCGACGGTAATCGCCACCGCCGGCTCGAAGGCCAAACTGGCCGTGGCGAAGGACCTGGGCGCCGATCATCTGATCGATTACAGCGACGAAGACATCGCGGCCCAGGTCGCCGAGATCACCAACGGCCAGGGCGTCGCGGTCGTTTATGACGGCGTGGGGAAAGACACCTGGGACGCCAGCCTGAAAAGTCTGTCCCGCCGAGGGACGCTGGTGACCTTCGGCAATGCCTCGGGTCCAGTCCCGCCCTTCCCGCCGCTGGACCTAGGGGCCAAGTCGCTGTTCGTGACCCGCCCCCGCCTGTTCGACTATATCGCCACGACCGAAGAGTTGGATGAGAGCGCCGCGGCGCTATTCGCCGTCCTCGCCTCCGGCGCGGTGAAAATCGACATCGGCCAGACCTTCCCCCTGGCCGAGGCCCGCGCCGCACACGAGGCCCTGGAAGGCCGAAAGACCACGGGCGCGACATTGCTGGTCCCGTAGGCTGACGCCAGCGGTACGACCAACAAAAAAGGCCCCGGGTATTACCGGGGCCTTTCTCTTTCCGAACGAGTCGGGCTGGACTCAGGTGTTCATCGACTGGAAGAAATCGCCGTTGGTCTTCGACTGGCGCAGCTTGTCGAGCAGGAACTCGATCGCGTCCGAGGCGCCCATCGGGTTGAGGATGCGGCGCAGGACGTAGGTCTTCTGCAGCTGGTCCTTCGGCGTGATCAGCTCTTCCTTGCGGGTGCCGGACTTGAGCACGTCGATGGCCGGGAAGATGCGCTTGTCGGCCACCTTGCGGTCCAAGACGATTTCCGAGTTACCGGTGCCCTTGAACTCTTCGAAGATGACTTCGTCCATGCGGCTGCCGGTGTCGATCAGGGCCGTGGCGATGATCGACAGCGAGCCGCCCTCCTCGACGTTACGGGCGGCGCCGAAGAAACGCTTCGGGCGCTGCAGGGCGTTGGCGTCGACACCGCCGGTCAGCACCTTGCCCGACGACGGGACCGTGGTGTTGTAGGCGCGGCCCAGGCGGGTGACCGAGTCCAGCAGGATGACGACGTCGCGCTTGTGCTCGACCAGGCGCTTGGCCTTCTCGATGACCATCTCTGCCACCTGGACGTGGCGGGTCGCCGGCTCGTCGAAGGTCGAGGCAATCACCTCGCCCTTCACCGTGCGCTGCATGTCGGTGACTTCTTCCGGGCGCTCGTCGATCAGGAGGACGATCAGGTAGCACTCGGGGTGGTTGGTCTCAATGGACTTGGCGATGTTCTGCAGCATCACCGTCTTACCCACGCGCGGCGGGGCGACGATCAGGCAGCGCTGGCCCTTGCCCAGCGGGGCGACGATATCGATGACGCGGCCCGAGCGATCCTTGATCGTCGGGTCCGGCAGCTCCATGTGCAGTCGCTCTTCCGGATAGAGCGGCGTCAGGTTGTCGAAGTGCACCTTGTGGCGCACGTTCTCGGGGCTTTCGAAGTTGATCTTCGAGACGCTGGTCAGGGCGAAGTAGCGCTCGCCTTCGCGTGGCGAGCGGATCGCGCCCTCGACGCTGTCGCCGGTGCGCAGGCCATACTTCCGGATCTGCGACGGCGAGACGTAGATGTCGTCCGGACCCGGAAGATAGTTGGCTTCCGGCGAGCGCAGGAAGCCAAAGCCGTCCTGCAGCACTTCCATGGTGCCCGAACCCGAGATCTCCACGCCTTCCTCGGCGAGGGTCTTCAGGATCGCGAACATCATGTCCTGCTTGCGCATGGAGTTGGCGTTCTCGACCTCGAAGGTCTCGGCGAACGCCAGCAGGTCGGCCGGGGACTTCTCCTTCAGCTCCTGCAGGGACATGGACTTCAGGCCCAGGGCCGCGACGGCGTCGGCGATGCTGGAGCCTTCGTCCTCGCCCTCCGCTTCAGTTTCGACCGAAGCTTCGGTGGCGATGTCGGCGGTGTCCGCGACGGTCTCTTCGATGGCCGCATCTTCGGCGCCCGGGATTTCGTTTTCGGTTTCTTCGGTCATGACAAGACTCAAGGGTGGGCGCGGGCCCCACGACGGAGTCCGGCCGGTAGAACTTCATGGGTCACGCCCAGTAGGACCGGGACATGCGCGTCGATTGACGATGACGCGGATCGTTCGGGGAACGGACCTTGGAGCGGAAGGCTCGCGGGGCGCGCCAGGACGGGCGCCGGTCCGTGAAAGGAGGCGGTCCGGCGACGCCGAACCTATGCGGGATGCAAATCACGCGGCGCGCGGCGGGTCAAGCGCCTGACTAAGGGGCGGGCCCCACATCCATGCCGTCGTAGTGCACGCCCGAGAACTTTCCAGCTAATCCGTAAAACTCAATGTTGCGGGCCTGAAGGCTGTCGACGGTGTGTGTCTCGACGCGTTCGACATGTAGCCACCACACGTCCGAATCAACAGGGCTTGCCTTGTCTCCGGCATAAATGCCGACCAACCGATAGCCGCGATCCGCCAAAATCTTCGCCAACGGCTCCAGCGCGGCTTGCTTTGGCGAAGTGAAGAAATAGCCCCAAAGTAACGGACCATCCACGTTCCAGGACGGGTTTGCCCGCATGTTGGAAAACATTTCGACAAGCTGTTGTCGGGAGATCGTCTCCGCCAGCGAAGGTTCAGCTACCGCTAGAATGGCCGACAAGATCGCGGGGATCAGAAACTTCTTCGCGGCCAAGGCGCGCCTCAGTGGCTCAGGAACTTGGTCGTCACCGAAAGCACGATCACGATCGCCAGCACGAACGGGATCTCGTTGACCATGCGCCAGAACTTTTCCGAGCGAGGATAGACGCCCTTCTCGAACTTCTTGCGCGAGGCCGACAGGAAACCATGGAAGCCGTAGAGCCCGACCAGAGCGACCAGCTTGGTCGCCATCCAGGGCTCGGCCAGGAAACTCCAGCCCCGGATCTGGCTGTCGGCCAGGATCAGACCCAGGCCGAACAGTGCCGTGGCGATCGAGGCCGGATTGATGATCCCGCGCAGGAGACGGCGTTCCATGACCGTGAAGGTCTCCGCCATCTCCGAGCCCGGCGCGGCCTTGCTGTGATAGACGAACAGGCGCGGCAGATAGAGCATCCCGGCCATGAAGGCGATGACCGACAGGATGTGAAGCCCGCGCACCAGGTTGAAGTGCGCCACCAGGAAATCCATCACGCCGCGGCTCCCTCTCGGCACGGGCACTTCGACCATTCAGGACCGCAGCGCCAGCCGCAGGCCGGGGCGACCGAACCGGCGCGTTCAGCCAGAGCGCTGCGAACGGCGCTGGCCAAGCCGTCGATAAACTCCGGCGCGCCGCCCAGGGCCGGGACGCGAACGTAGGGCGCGGCGCCGACCTCTTTCGCCAGCTCGGCGTATTCGTGGTCGAGTTCGACCAGGGTCTCGACGTGCTCGGAGACGAAAGCGATCGGGGTGATCATCACGCCCTTGCCCTCGGCGCCGGCGCGGCGGATCTCCTCGTCGGTCGAAGGGCCGATCCATTTCAGCGGTCCGACCCGGCTCTGGTAACAGACGGTCCAGTCGATCCCGGCCGGCAGCTTGGCGGCGACGGCGGCGGCCGTGGCCTCGATCTGCTTCTGGTAGGGGTCGCCGGCCAGAATGACCTTTTCCGGCAGACCGTGTGCCGAGAACAGCAGACGGATGTTGGTCGGCGAGCCGGCCTTCTCCCAGGTCTCGCGGATCATCCGGGCGTGGGCGTCGATCAGTCCCGCCTCGGTCGGATAGCAGCAGACGGTCGTCTCGGCGCCCGAGCCCTTGTAGGCCTTGCGCCACGCCTTGAGCGACGAGCCGGTCGTGGTGGTCGAGAACTGCGGATAGAGCGGCAGCAGCACGACCTCGTCCGGGGCGAAGGCCGCGACCTGGCGCGCCGTCTCGCCGGTCAGCGGATGCCAGTAGCGCATGGCGATGAAACACTTGGCCTCGACGCCTGGCAGAGCGACCGCCAGGGCCTGCTCGAGCGCCTGCGCCTGCTTCTTCGTCTCCGGCAGCAGCGGCGAGCCGCCGCCCATGATCGCGTAGTTGGCCTTAGCCATCTTCTCGCGCGTCGCCGAGATCAGGGCCGCCAGCGGATAGCGGATCAGGGCCGGCGCGCCGATGATCGCCGGGTCGCGGAACAGGTTGAACAGGAACGGCCGGACGGCGCGCGGACCGTCGGGTCCGCCGAGATTGAACAGGACGACGGCGAGCTTCCGGCTCACTTGACCACCTTCTGTCCGGTCACCCGCTCCAGCACCGCCTCGACGTGCGCGATCGGCGTGTCCGGCAGGATCCCATGCCCCAGGTTGAAGATATAGGGACCCTGGTTCCACTGTTCGAGCAGTTCGTCCACCCGCTTGAGCAGCGCGTCGCCGCCGGCCCGCAGCAGCAGCGGATCGAGCGCGCCCTGGATCGTCTTGCTCTTCTGGATCGCTTGGCCAAGCTTGGCGCTGGCCTGGGTGTCGAGCGCCACGCCCTGCACCGGGACCTGGGCGGCATAGTTCTCCACCAGGGCGCCGGCCCCGCGCGGGAAGCCGATGATCGGCACGGTGACGCCCCGGGCGCGCAGGCCCTCGACGATCTTCTTGTGCGGCTGGGTGACCAGGCGGTCGAACAGCGGCTCGGAAAGACCCTCGGCCCAGCTCTCAAACAGCTTCACGGCCTGAGCGCCCGCATCGACCTGCATGGCCAGGTAATCGACCGTCGAGTCGACCAGCACCTGGATCAGGGCGTCGGTGGTGTCGGGGTTCTGGTAGGCGAAGGTGCGCGCGCCGCTGCGATCGCTGGAGCCCTTTTCGATCATGTAGGTCGCCACGGTCCAGGGCGCGCCGGCGAAGCCAATCAGGGCCTTCGACGGATCGAGCGCCGAGCGAACCTTCGTCAGCGTCTCCCCGACGAGCGATAGGGCCTTGCCCGCCTCGCCGGCCCTTTCGGCCATGGACTCGACCGACGGCATCTCGCCGAGCTTGGGACCTTCGCCGGCCTCGAACCAGACCCTCTGGCCCAGAGCGCCGGGGATCAGCAGGATGTCGGCGAAAACGATGGCCGCGTCGAACGGAAAGCGCCGCATCGGTTGCAGCGTGACCTCGGCCGCCTTTTCCGGATCGAAGCAGAAGCTAATGAAGTCCGGCGCCGTGGCGCGCACCGCGCGATACTCCGGCAGATACCGCCCCGCCTGACGCATGAACCAGATCGGCGGATGGGCGTGTGTCTCGCCCGAGAGCGCCGAGAGAAATTTAACCGTTTGTTGGGACTTTGGGGCCGAAGACGTCATGTCCGCGTTAAAGCCCGGCGAGAGCCCGCGCTCAAGCCCGTAAGTCCCTTAAGACCCTCCTATCATTTCTTAATAAGAAATTAAGATTGAAAGAGGTCGAGGCAGGGCAACCGCAAAGTGGGGAAAACGCCCTTTTGGCGCGTGACTCGCACAGTCCATCCGCTTCCGCCCCCAGGCCTTCCCACATGTGGTTAAGGCTTTGTTAATCGTGTGGACAGCTTGACAGCGCGTTGAATTTCTTAACGAACGCTTAACGCATCGAAGGGTCCGATAAAGACCGCGCTCGACTCCGTCCTCTGGTTTGGACAAGCCCTATCCCCTTATCGGGGGATGCGGCGCGAGCTTGGGGATGGTAGGCGGGAAATGCGACCGTTGATCACAGCGGCGCCGTGTCACGACGTTCGGCGGACCATTCGGCCCCCGGTCGTCCCCAGGGGCAGGACAAGTGGTTAAACAACCGTTAACGGATGATCCACAGGAGAGTCTGGCTCATGGCGGCGAGAGCGAGCGGCTCCCGCCGCGCTTCGCCACCTATTTCCATATCCATCTGGTGTCGGACTCCACCGGCGAAACCCTGAACGCGATGGCCCGCGCCGTCTGCGCGCGGTTCACCGATATTCTGCCGATCGAACATATCTATGCCCTGGTCCGGTCCACGCGGCAGCTGGATCGGGCGCTGGAAGAGATCGCCGGCGCGCCGGGCGTGGTGATGCATACGATCGTCGATCCGGGCCTGCGCGCCGCGCTCGAGGAAGGTTGCCGCAAGCTGGAGATGCCTTGCATCGCGGCCCTGGATCCGGTGATCAGCGCCATGTCGCGCTATCTGGGCGCGCGGATTTCGACCCGCGTCGGCGCCCAGCACGCCCTGACCAACGACTATTTCGACCGCATCGAGGCTTTGGACTACGCCATCGCCCACGACGATGGCCAAGGCGGCCAGGACCTGACCCAGGCCGACGTCATCCTGGTCGGCGTGTCTCGGACTTCGAAGACCCCGACATGCATCTATCTGGCCCATCGCGGCGTGCGCGCCGCCAATGTGCCGCTGGTGCCGGGCCGGCCACCGCCGCAGGACCTGTTCGAGCTGAAGAACACCCTGATCGTCGGCCTGATCACCTCGCCCGACCGCCTGATCCAGATCCGCCGTAACCGGCTGCTGTCGCTGAAGGAGAACCGCGAGAGCGACTATGTCGACGCCGACGCGGTGCGGCAGGAGATCATCGCCGCCCGGCGCCTGTTCGAGCGGATGAACTGGCCGGTCATCGACATAACCCGGCGCTCGGTCGAGGAAACGGCGGCGGCGATCATCAACCTGCTGTCGGGCGGCCGCGGCAAGGTCGAGGTTCTGGGATGACCCCCGTCACCCTCGCCTCGAAGAGTTCCGCGCGACAGATGATCCTCAAGAACGCCGGCGTCGCCTTCGAGGCGGTGAGCCCCGGCGTCGACGAGGACGCGGCCAAGGCCGCCTTGCTCGCCGAACAGGTCGCGCCGCGCGACATCGCCGACGCCCTGGCCGAGATGAAGGCGGTCAAGGTCTCGACCAAGCGTCCCGGTCTGGTGATCGGCGCCGACCAGACGCTCGATCTCCGTGGCAAGCTGTTCGACAAGGCCGAGACGCTGGCGCAGGCGCGCGAGCATCTTCTGGAATTGCGCGGCCAGACCCACAAGCTGCACGCCGCCGTCGTCGTCGCCCGCGACGGCCAGCCGATCTGGCGCGTGGTCGAGAGCGCCGCGCTGACGGTGCGCTCGTTCAGCGAAGCCTGGCTGGACGCCTATATAGAGCGTCGCGGCGAGGCCCTGCTGTGGTCGGTCGGTTGCTACGAGCTGGAAAGCGAGGGCGTTCAGCTGTTCAGCCAGGTCGATGGCGACTACTTCACGATCCTGGGCCTGCCGCTGATCGGCCTGCTCGATTTCCTGCGTCTTCACGGAGCGCTCGCCGCATGACGATCTCTGGAGCCGCGATCGTCGGCGGCGTCTGTGGCCAGCCGATCCGCCATTCGATGAGCCCGATCCTGCACAACGCCTGGATCCAGGCGGCGGGCCTGGACGCGGCCTATGTTCCTTTCGCGCCGGCGGCCGACCGGTTCGAGACGTTCATAGACGGCCTGCGCGGCGGAGCGGTGCGAGGCCTAAACGTGACCATTCCATTCAAGGAACGGGCGCTGGCCCGCGCCGACACCGCCAGCGATCTGGCGCGGATGGCCGGGGCGGCCAATCTGTTGATCTTCAACCCGGACGGCTCGGTCCATGCCGACAATACCGACGGGCCGGGTCTCTTGAGCGCGATCGCGTCTCAAGCGCCCGGCTTCGACGTCGCGGCCGCGCCGGTGGTGATCCTCGGCGCGGGGGGCGCGGCGCGGGGCGCCGTGGCCGCGCTACTTCTGGCTGGCGCGCCCCGGGTGACGGTGGTCAACCGGACCCTGGCGAGGGCCCAGGACTTGGTCGACGCCTTCGGGACCAAGGTCTTCGCCGCCGAGGAAGCCACCATCCCCCACCTGCTGGCGGAGGCGGGCCTGGTGATCAACGCCACTTCGCTGGGCCTGGGCGGCGGCGACGGCCCGGCGGCCGACCTTTCCCGGACTCCGGAGACAGCGGTGGTGATGGACATGGTCTATAAGCCGCTGCGCACCGAATTCCTGCAACGCGCTCGGTCGACCGGGCGCCGGGTGGTCGATGGTCTGGAGATGCTGTTGCGTCAGGCCGAACCAAGTTTCGAGGCGATGTACGGCGTCGCTCCGCCCGCCGACGTCGATGTGCGGGCCATCGCGCTGAAACTGTTGGGCGAGGACTGAGCCATGCTGGTGCTGGGGCTGACCGGGTCGATCGGCATGGGCAAGTCGACCACCGCGACCTTGTTTCAAGCCGAGGGCGTGCCCGTCTACGACTCCGACGCGGCGGTGCACGCGCTTTACGCGAGCGGCGGCGCGGCCGTGGCCCCTGTCGAGGCGGCGTTTCCGGGCGTGGTCGTCAATGGCGCCATCGACCGGGCCAAGCTCAGCGCCCAGGTGGTCGGCGATTCAGAAGCCCTGGCCAAGCTGGAACGGATCGTTCACCCGCTGGTCGGCGCCCATCGCATCGGCTTTTTCGAGAAGGCCCAGGCCGAGGGCCACGAGATCGTCGTGCTGGATGTGCCCCTGCTGTTCGAAACCGGCGGCGAGAAGAAGGTCGACAAGGTGGTGGTCGTCTCCGCGCCCACCGATGT
The DNA here is from genome assembly GCF_012184455.1 of Caulobacter sp. SSI4214. Lineage (NCBI taxonomy): Bacteria > Pseudomonadati > Pseudomonadota > Alphaproteobacteria > Caulobacterales > Caulobacteraceae > Caulobacter > Caulobacter sp. SSI4214. The sequence continues at coordinate 71,814 of NZ_SZWJ01000007.1, forward strand.
TCAGCGCCAGCGCGTTCTGGCTCGCCCGGACATGACGCCCGAGAAGTTCGAGGCGATCCTGGCGCGTCAGACGCCGGACGCCGAAAAGCGCGCGCGGGCCGACTTCGTCATCGATACGAGCCAGGGCCTGGACTGTGCCCGCGATCAGGTCCGCGACCTTCTGACTCTGTTGAGAACCTCCCGCTCCGCTTGAAGCCGGCCGCGAACGGTCGCATGGAGGGATCATGGCCCGGGAAATCATCCTCGACACCGAAACCACCGGCTTCGATCCCAAGACGGGCGACCGCTTGGTCGAAATCGGCTGCATCGAGGTGGTGGACTTCATGCCCACCGGCCGCTCATTCCATGAATATTGCGACCCCCTCCGCGACATGCCGGCGGAGGCCGAGAAGGTCCACGGTCTGTCCAGCGCCTTCCTGACCGGTAAGCCTAAGTTCCATGAGATCGCCGATCGGTTCATCGACTTTGTCGGGGACAGCGTCGTGGTCGCCCACAACGCGGCGTTCGACCGCCAGTTCGTCAATTTCGAACTCGAGAAGTGCGGCAAGACGCCGATCCACGAGGAGCGCTGGATCGACACCCTGGCCATGGCCAAGAAGCGCTTCCCGGGCATGTATAACTCGCTCGACGCGCTGTGTAAGCGGTTCAAGATCAGCCTGGACAGCCGCGAAAAGCACGGGGCGCTGATCGACGCCCACCTGCTGGCCGAGGTCTATCTGGAACTGCAGGGCGGCAAGGAGCGCGCCCTGGAGCTGACCCACGCCGTCGAGGTCCTGGCCGTCTCCGCCGCGCGACAAGGGTCCTACGGCGCTCGCCAACGTCCGCTGGCGCCCCGCTCGACCGACGCCGAGCGTGAGGTTCACGCCGCCTGGGTCCGCAAGAACCTCAAGGACCAGGCGCTGTGGATCAAACATGGCGTGGTGTCGGCCGAGGGCTGATCGCACGATCGCCAGCCTCCCGCAGGCGCGCGCGTTGGCCAGTCCCTTGACGCCCTCTCGCCAAGACCCCAGAAGCCGGACGTGACCGACGCCGCCCAGCCCCTCGCCGCCGACGCCCCCGCCCCCAAGAAGGGCGGGCTGCTGAAGTCCTCGATGATCTATTCCGGCCTGACCCTGGTCAGCCGGTTCATGGGCTTCGCGCGGGACCTCGCGGTTTCTTATCGGATGGGGGCCAGCCTGACGCCGGCCGCCGACGCCTATAACGCCGCCCTGGCCTTCCCCAACCTGTTCCGCCGGTTCTTCGCGGAGGGCGCTTTCGCGGCCGCCTTCGTGCCGGCCTACGCCAAGTCGCTGCAGACCGATGGCGAGGAGGTCGCCGACATTCTGGCCGCCGACGCCATGGCGTCGCTGGCGGCGGCGACCATCATCATCACCGTGGTCTGCCAGCTGGCCATGCCCTGGCTGATGATGCTGATCAGCCCCGGCTTTGCCGCCGATCCGGCCAAGTACAAGCTGGCCGTGCTGCTGACCCAGATCACCATGCCCTATCTGCCGTGCATGGCGATCGTGGCGCACCTGTCGGGCGTGTTGAACGCCCGCGACCGCTTCATCCTGTCGGCCGGCGCGCCGATCCTGCTCAACCTGTTCACCCTGGCCTTCATCCTGCCGCAGACCACGGCGATCGGCGCGGCGAAGTCCGGCTCGGTCGGGGTCATCGCCGCCGGCGTCGCTCAGGCGGCGCTGCTGACCTGGGGCGTCAACAAGTCCGGGGCCAAGGTCCACTGGCGGCTGCCGCGCCTGACGCCCGAGGTGCGCGCGCTGATCGGCAAAGCTATCCCCGGCGCCCTGGCGGCCAGTGCGACCCAGGTCAACATCTTCATTTCCGGCAATCTGGCCAGCCACGTGGCGGGCGGGCGGACCTGGCTGGCGACGGCCGACCGGCTCTACCAGCTGCCGCTGGGCCTTGTGGGCGTGGCCATCGGCGTGGCGTTGCTGCCGCGTCTGTCGCGCGCCGTGCACTCGGGCGACCGCGAGGACGCCCAGAGCGCCATGGACCAGGCCATCACCCTGGCCATGGCCCTGACCCTGCCGGCCGCCGCCGCTTTGGTCGCCATGCCCGGCTTCCTTTCGGACGGCCTCTACACGCGCGGCCAGTTCACCGCCTTCGACGCCAGCCAGACGGCGGCGGCGCTGTTCTTCTACGGCCTGGGCACGCCGGCCTTCGTGCTGCAGCAGCTCTATTCTCGCGCCTTTTTCGCGCGTGGCGACACCAAGAGCCCGATGCGTTTCGCCCTGATCTCGGTGGCCGTGAACATCGCGTTCGGCGTGGTGCTTTTCCATCTGGTGGGCGTGAAGGGCATCGCCGCGGCGACGGCCATCGCCTCGTGGCTCAATGTCGGCCAGATGGCTTTCGTCCTGGCGCGCAAGGGCGAGTACGGCCCCTCGGGCCAGACCTGGTCGCGTCTGATCCGCACCCTGCTGGCCAGTCTGGGCATGGGTCTTCTGCTGGCGACGGCCTCGCACTATCGCGACGTCATCGAGGCGCCGCTGCGCGCCATCGGTCTGCACGGCCGCGCCCTGGGCGCCAAGGAAGTCGCCCTGGCCCTGACTTGCCTCGCCGGTCTCGCCGTCTATCCGCCGCTGCTGTTCCTGTTCGGCGGCGTCAAGCCGGCCGAACTGAAGGCGGCGCTGAGGCGCGGCAAGGCTTGATCCCCGCCCGCGAGGAGGCTAACCAGCGGGCATGGCTCCGATCGGTCCCCTCGCGCCGCGATGGCGCGGCTCCAACTGACCTCGATCCTCGCGTTTCGACGCGATGCGCTTCCGCGCGCCCGAGCCATTCCAGTCGAATTCGACAGCCCAAAATTTTCTCAGCAAGGCTGAACCCATGACCGACCAAGCTCCCGTCACCTATACGGGCCCGTCCCGCGTGCTTTCGGGCGTGCAGCCCTCCGGCGCCCTGCACCTGGGCAACTATCTCGGCGCCTTGGTGAAGTTCGCCCGCCTGCAGCACGAGATCGACACCTTCATCTTCGTGGCGGACATGCACGCCATCACCGTCTGGCAGGAGCCGGCGGCGCTGGCCCAGCAGACCCGCGAGATCGCGGCGGCCTACATCGCCTCGGGCCTGGATCCGGACAAGGCGACGATCTTCCCGCAGTCGGCGGTGCGCGAGCACGCCGAGTTGGCCTGGATCTTCAACTGCGTCGCCCGTCTAGGCTGGTTGGACCGCATGACGCAGTTCAAGGAAAAGAGCGGCAAGCACAAGGAGCGCAGCTCGGTGGGTCTCTACACCTATCCGGTGCTGCAAGCCGCCGACATCCTGATCTACAAGGCCACCCACGTGCCGGTCGGCGAGGACCAGAAGCAGCACCTGGAGCTGACCCGCGACATCGCCGCCAAGTTCAACCACGACTTCGGCGCCCCTGGGGGAGCTTCCGCGTTCTTCCCGCAGCCCGAACCGCTGATCCAGGGGCCGGGCGCGCGGGTGATGAGCCTGCGCGACGGCTCGGCCAAGATGAGCAAGTCGGATCCATCGGACTATTCGCGGATCAACCTGACCGACGACGCCGACGCGATCGCCCAGAAGATCAAGAAGGCCCGCACGGATCCCGAACCTCTGCCCGAGACCCTGGACGAACTGAGCGCCCGCGCCGAGGCCGACAATCTGGTCGGAATCTTCGCGGCGCTCTCTGGCCGGACCAAGGCCGAGGTGCTGGCCGAGTACGCGGGCAAGGGCTTTGGGACCTTCAAGCCGGCCCTGGCCGAGCTGGCCGTCGAGAAACTGGCCCCGGTCGGCGAGAAGATGCGAGGCCTGCTGGGCGATCCGGCGGTGCTGGACGCGATCCTGGCCAAGGGCGCTGAAAAGGCCCGCGAGGCCGCCGCCCCGACCCTGGCCGAGGTCAAGAAGCTGGTCGGCTTCTGGGGGGCTTAAGCGCCTTGGCGCCCTAAGGTCCCGATACGAAAACGCCGCGCCAGCCTCTGACTGGCGCGGCGAATCTTTTTTGGGAGGGCGGCGCGGCCTAGACCCGCTCGGGGATCCGCACCATCATCCGCTCGTAGCCCTTCACGAAGGTCGAGTAGACACGCTTGGGCTCTTCCAGCACCTCGATCTTGGGGAAGCGCTTAAGCACCTCTTCCCAGACGATCTTCAACTGCATCTCGGCCAAGCGGTTGCCGACGCAGCGGTGAATGCCGAAGCCGAACGACAGGTGGCGGCGGGCTTGCGGGCGGTCGATGATGAACTGGTCGGCGTTCTCGATCACCGTGTCGTCGCGGTTGCCCGAGACGTACCACATGACGACCTTGTCGCCCTTCTTGATGGTCTTGCCGTTCAGCTCGTAGTCGGCCAGCGCCGTGCGGCGCATGTGGGCCAGGGGCGTCTGCCAGCGGATGATCTCCGAGACCATGTTCGGGATCAGGCTGGGATCGGCGCGCAGCTTGGCTTCTTCCTGGGGATTTTTCGACAGGGCGTAGAGGCCGCCGGTGATCGAGTTACGAGTGGTGTCGTTGCCGCCGACAATCAGAAGGATGATGTTCCCCAGATACTCCATCGGCGGCATGTCACGGGTGGCCTCGCCGTGGGCCAGCATCGAGATCAGGTCGTTGCCCGGCTCGGTCAGGTTCACCCGCTCGTTCCAGAGATTGGTGAAATAGCCCAGGCACTCCATCAGCTCGGCGCGGCGGGCCTCCTCGCTTTCGATGATGCCGCTCTCGGGCGAGGCGGTGGCGATGTCCGACCAGCGCGTCAGCTTGCGGCGCTCTTCCCAGGGGAAATCGAACAGGGTGGCCAGCATCTGGGTGGTCAGCTCGATCGACACCCGATCGACCCAGTCGAAGGGCTCGTCGATAGGCAGGCTGTCGAGAATGCGCTGGACCCGCTCGCGAATGATCCCTTCAAGCTTGGCCAGATTGGTCGGCGAGACGATCGGACTGACCGTCTTGCGCTGGATATCGTGCTTGGGCTGGTCCATGGCGATGAACATCGGCAGGACGAAGTCCTCGTCGAAGTTCCGGATGGTGATGCCGCCCAGATGCGCGTCCGACGAGAAGACCTGGTGGGTCGTGTCGACGGTCATGATGTCTTCGTAGCGGGTGATCGACCAATAAGGCCCAGTCTCTTCATCCCCCTTGGAGAAGTGGACGGGGTCCTCCTTCCGCAGCCGCTCGAAAAAGGGCCACATCGCATCGGCCTGGAACAGGGCCGGCCGGGCCACGTGAAACTCCTCCAGCGGCGTCGCATAGGCTTCGGCGCGCGCGGCGTCCTTCAGGTCGATCGAACCATCGCTCATCTCGGATCCTCCCGCGGATCATTGTTCTTTCGTCCATACCGCCAGAAAATGACGCCTGTGTCACTTTCAAAATTCGATGACCTTGTCCTTGGAGCGCCGTGGCGGCCGGTCTTGCGTCAACACGTCGCGAGGTCCATCTGGAGGCCATGTTCATCCAGACCGAAACCACGCCCAATCCCGAGGTCCTGAAGTTCCTGCCTGGCCGAGAGGTTCTGGGCGAGGGCGCGCGGGAATTCCGCACCCCGGAGGACGGCGACGCCTCGCCCCTGGCCAAGGCGCTGTTCGAGCTCGGCGACGTGACGCGGGTGTTCTTCGGCCCCGACTTCCTGACCGTGACCAAGGGCGAGGACGCCCAGTGGCCGCATCTGAAGGCGCCGATCCTGGCGGCGATCATGGATCACTTCACCAGCGGTCGTCCGCTGCTGCTGGACGCGGTCGAGGCCGGCGGCCATGACGACGGCGACTATGACGAGGACGCCTCGCAGATCGTCGCCGAGATCAAGGAGCTTCTCGACACGCGCATCCGCCCGGCCGTGGCCCAGGACGGCGGCGACATCGTTTTCTCGCGCTTCGAGCCGAAGACCGGCGTGGTCTGGCTGCACATGCGCGGCGCCTGCTCGGGCTGTCCGTCCTCTTCGGCGACCCTGAAGTCGGGCGTCGAGAACATGCTCAAGCACTATGTGCCGGAAGTGACCCGGGTCGAGCAGACGCTCTGATTTTCACCGGATCCGTGGCCGCGGGTGTTGCCCGTCTGGGCTCGAAGGCTATATTGTAACCATATGAGTTGCGAATAGACCTTGTAAGGATCGCTCATGGCCAAGCTCGAAGACGCCTCGCTCGCCCAGCTGTTCACCGAAGCCCGCACCCGCAACGGCTGGGATCCGGCGCCGCTGCCGGAGAGCGTGCTGCGCGAACTCTATGAGCTGACCAAGTTCGGTCCGACCGCCGCTAACTCGAGCCCGGCGCGCTTCTACTTCCTCACCTCTGAAGAGGCCAAGGAGCGTTTGGCCAAGCTGTCCTCGGGCTCGAACGCCGCGAAAATCCGTCAGGCGCCGTGCACTGTGATCGTCGGCTACGACCTCGACTTCCCGGAGACCCTGCCGAAGCTGTTCCCGCACGCCCCCGGCGCGAAGGACTGGTTCAACGACCTGGCCGCCCGCGAATGGGGCGCGCTGCGCAACAGCTCGCTGCAGGGCGGCTACTTCATCCTGGCCGCGCGGGCCCTGGGCCTGGACGTCGGCCCGATGTCGGGCTTCGACAACGCCGGCGTCGACGCCGAGTTCTTCGCGGGCACGAACATCAAGAGCAATTTCATCGCCTCGATTGGCCACGGCACGGAAGAAGGCCTGTTCCCGCGCAATCCGCGCCTCGACTTCGACGAGGCCGCGAAGATCCTCTGATCCGCGAACGTCTCTAACGATCAAAAGCCCGTCGCCCGAAAATGGCGACGGGCTTTTGTGCATCGGGCGCGGATTCGCTAGAAGCGCGTCATGACCTTTCGTCCCGCGCTTCTCGCCCTGCCGCTCCTGCTGCTCGCCGCCTGCGGCCAGGGGGAAAAGACGCCCGCCGCCCACGACGCCAGCCCGTCCGAGGCGGCGCCCAAAGGTCCCGTCCGCGTCGCGGTCGCGCCCTATACGGGCGGCGTGCTGAAGATCACCAAGGACGGGGTCGGGCCTATCAATGGCGCCACCGCCTTCGACCTGGCCACGCTGAAGGTTCTCTTCCCCAAGGCCAAGGTCGAACAGGCCTTCCTGCATTTCGGCGAAGGTCCCGCCCAGCCGATCATCAATGTCGAGCAGGACAAGGTCCCACTGCTGGAGATCGGCAAGACCGACGAGGGCGAGATCGCCTATGTCCGCGCCGCCGCCGGCGACGTGCGCGGTCCCAAGGACGAAGCGCTGCTGGCCAAGTGGCGCGACCTGGGCTTCACGCTGGATCATTGCCGGGCCGGCGAGGGGCGCGAGGTCAACCAGACCATCTGCGTGCGTCCCGAGGCGCCGACCGTGTCCTATGTCTTCGGCGTGCCAGGCTATACGGGCAAGGGTCTGCCGTCGGAGGCGGCCCTGAAGGCCAAGGGTCAGCTGAACGAGCTGGTCTGGCGGCCCGCCGAGGGCGCCAACGTGGCCTCGGCCTAGCTCATGATCCTTTCGATCGACACCTGTCTGGGCGCCAGCTCGGTCGCCGTTCTGGACGGCGAACGCGTCCTGGCGGCGCGCAGCGAGCCGATGACTCGCGGCCATCAGGAGCGGATCGGGCCCATCGCGCGCGAGACCGTCGCCGAGGCCGGCGTGGCCTTCGAGGACGTAAAACGCATCGGCGTCACCGTCGGACCCGGCTCGTTCACGGGCCTGCGCGTCGGCCTGGCTTTCGCCAAGGGGTTGGCCACGGCGTTGTCGATCCCCTGCGTGGGCGTCAACACACTGGAGAGTCTGGCTTTCGGAACCCAGGGCTTCGTCGCGGCCGTTCTGGATGCGCGGATGGAGCAGGTCTACATCCAGGTCTTCTCCGACGGCGTGTCGCTGATGGCGCCCGACGCCCTGGGCCTGGGCGAGGCCGCCGCGCGCCTCGCCGAGCTCTATTCGGGCGGGCCGGCGACCTTGGTCGGCTCGGGCGCGCCGTTGCTGGCCAATGTGCTGCCGGACGCCGCCGTGCTGACGCCCGTCGCGCCCGATCCCGTCGCCGTCGCCCGCTTGGCCGATCGAAAGCCGGTTCCGACCCATTCGCCCCGGCCGCTCTATCTGCGCGCGCCCTACGCCACCCTGCCCGCCGCATGAACCTGCGCCCCGTCGGCTCCGAAGCCGCCTTCGACCTCGCCGATCTGCACGACAAGGCCTTCGACCGGCCCTGGACGGCGGTGGAGTTCGACGACTTGCTGAAATCTCCGGGCGCCTTCGCCGTGCTGGGCGAGGCTGGAGAGCCCGCGGTGTCCAAGGGCTTCATCCTGTGCCGCTCGATCGCGGGCGAGGCCGAGATCCTGACCATCGCCGTCGATCCGGCCGCCCGCCGACGCGGCTGGGGCGCGGCCCTGGTCGAGATGGCCGCCGGAATCGCCGCCGAAACCCGGGCCGAGGCGATGTTCCTGGAGGTCGCGGCCGACAACGCGCCGGCCATCGAGCTCTATCAGTCGGCCGGTTTCGCCCGGGTCGGGCTCCGCAAGGGCTATTATCCTCACCCAGATGGGGCCAAGGACGCGCTGGTCATGCGCCGGGCGCTTAACACTTAAGGGCTGATTGCCTATCTTGCCGGCGACTCAGACGGAGGGTCCGCCTTGGATCGACTCGAAAAGGCCTGCATCGAAAAGGGCATGCGCATGACGGACCAGCGCCGCGTGATCGCGCGCGTGCTGTCGTCGGCCGAGGACCATCCCGATGTCGAGGAGCTGCACCGCCGCGCCCACGCCATCGACCCGCATATCTCGATCGCCACGGTCTACCGCACCGTCCGCCTGTTCGAGGAAAGCGGCATCATCGAGCGTCACGACTTCCGCGACGGCCGCTCCCGCTACGAGGAGACGCCCGATCATCACCACGACCACCTGATCGACATGAAGACCGGCAAGGTCGTCGAGTTCGTGGACGAGGAGATCGAGGCGCTGCAAAACGCCATCGCCCGAAAGCTGGGTTACAAGCTGATCGATCACCGGCTCGAGCTTTACGGGATGCCGCTGGAGGACTGATCCTGGGCGGGTTCTCGCGGCGCCGGGGAGGATCCCGCCCTTGCGGAACGGGCCTCTCGACCCCATAACCTCGCCGGATGAGCGAGACCCCGCGCAAGCGCCTCTTTATCAAGACCTACGGCTGTCAGATGAACGTCTATGACAGCGAGCGCATGGCCGACGTCCTGCGCCCGCTGGGCTATGGCGTCGTCGACGATCCCGAGGGGGCGGACCTGGTGGTGCTGAACACCTGCCACATCCGCGAGAAGGCCACCGAGAAGGTCTATTCCGAACTCGGCTACATCAAGCAGATGAAGGACCGGAAGGCGCAGGACGGCGGTCGCATGACCATCGCCGTGGCCGGCTGCGTGGCCCAGGCCGAGGGCAAGGAGATCATGAACCGCCAGAAGGCGGTCGATCTGGTCGTCGGCCCGCAGGCCTATCACCAGCTGCCCGAGCTGATCGCCCGCGCCCACCGCGCGACGGGCGAGCGCCTGGCCGCCGACTTTGCCGCCGACGAGAAGTTCGACGCCCTGCCGGCCGAGCGCCACGTGACCGGGGTGACCGCGTTTCTCACCGTGCAGGAAGGCTGCGACAAGTTCTGCACCTTCTGCGTCGTGCCCTACACCCGCGGCGGCGAGTGGTCGCGGCCGGTGAACGACATCGTCGAGGAGGCTAAGCGCCTGGCCGACCAGGGCGTGCGCGAGGTCACGCTGCTGGGCCAGAACGTCAACGCCTATGACGGCGACGGCCAGACCCTGGCCAAGCTGGTCCGCCAACTGGCCAAGATCGATGGCCTAGACCGCATCCGCTATACGACCAGCCACCCGCGCGACATGGGCGAGGACCTGATCGAGGCCCACGGCGAATTGCCGGAGCTGATGCCCTATCTGCACCTGCCGGTGCAGGCGGGCAGTGACAAGATCCTCAAGGCCATGAACCGCGACCACACGGCCGAGAGCTATGTGCGCCTGATCGAGCGCATCCGCGCCGCGCGTCCGGATATCGCCATGAGCGGCGATTTCATCGTCGGCTTCCCCGGCGAGCGGGACGGCGACTTCGAGAAGACCTTGGATCTTGTCCGCAAGGTCGGCTTCGCCAGCGCCTTCTCGTTCAAATATTCGCGTCGTCCGGGCACGCCGGCCTCCGCCATGCCGGGCCAGGTCGAGGAAGAGGTCAAGGCCGAGCGCCTGGAACGCCTGAACCAGCTGCTCGACGAGCAACAGCGCGCCTTCAACGCCGCCCAGGTCGGCAAGGTGCTGCCCGTGCTATTTGAAAAGCCCGGCCGCCACCCGGGCCAGGTGGTGGGACGCAGTCCCTATCTGCAAGCCGTCCACGCCGAGGGCGGGGAGCAACTGATCGGGAAGATCGTTCCCGTTCGTATCGAGAGCGCCGCCAAGATGAGCCTGGCGGGCGTGCTCGAACCTGTTCAGGAGACCGCGTGAGCCGCACGCCCGAGTTCCTGCCGCTGTCCGACGACGCGGTTCACGCCGTGTCGGGCCCGTCCGGCCGTCACGCGGCCCTGATCGAAGACGCCTTCAAGGTGCTGATCGAGACCCCCGGCGGCGGCGTCACCATCACCGGCGACGCGCGGGGACGCACCGGCGCCAAGCGCGCTCTGAGCGCCCTGGCCGCCCGCGCCGACGCCGGCGAGGAAGTGGTCGAGGCCGATGTCCGCATCGCCATCGGCGGCGCTCACGAAACGGGCGGCCAGGCCTCGCCCCGCGCGGTGCGCAAGGGCAATGTCTCGCCAAAGACCAAGAGCCAGGCTCAGTACCTTGAGAAGATGGCGACCCACCCGCTGGTCTTCGGTCTGGGTCCGGCCGGCACCGGCAAGACCTTCCTGGCCGTCGCCCATGGCGCGGGGATGCTGCTGCGCGGCGAGGTCGATCGCCTGATCGTCACCCGCCCCGCCGTCGAGGCCGGCGAGAAGCTCGGCTTCCTTCCGGGCGACCTGAACGAGAAGGTCGATCCCTACATGGCCCCGGTTTGGGAAGCCCTGACCGACATCATGGGCGCCGACCAGCTGCGTCGCCGTCGGGAAAAGCTGGAGATCGAGGTCGCGCCGATCGCCTTCATGCGCGGCCGCACCCTGGCGCACGCCTTCGTCATCGTCGACGAGGCCCAGAACTGCTCGCGGCTGCAGATGAAGATGGTGCTGACCCGGATCGGCGAGGGCGCGCGCATGGTCGTCACGGGCGACCCGACCCAGGTCGACCTGCTGAACCCTCGGGATTCGGGCCTGGCCCACGCCGTCTCGATCCTGGAAGGCGTCGAGGGCGTGGCCGTCTCGCGCTTCACCGCGTCGGACGTGGTGCGGCACCCGCTCGTCGAGCGCATCGTCAAGGCCTATGACGCGGACGCGGCTCAGAGTACTCCCCGCTAAATGACCATTACCGTCGATATCGAGATCGAGGATCAGGCCTGGCTCGCCGCCGCCGAGGACGCCGAGGCCCTGGTCTGGCGCGCCGCCCAGGCCGTGCTGGACGCGCACGAGGACATCGTGGGGCAGGGGATCGTGATCCTGCTGACCGACGACGACAGCGTGCAGGCCCTGAACCGCGACTTCCGCCAGAAGGACTATGCGACCAACGTCCTGTCCTTCCCCTCGCCGCGAGATCCCATCGCCAATCCGGAAGGCCAGATCGGCGACGTCGCCCTGGCCTATGGGGTCTGCGCCCGCGAGGCGGCCGAGCAGGGCAAGCCTCTGGCCCACCATCTGCAACATCTGGTGGCGCATGGTGTGCTTCATCTCCTAGGATATGACCACGAGAGCAACGACGAGGCGGAAGCCATGGAGGCGCTCGAACGCGAAATCCTGGCGGGTCTGGACGTTCCCGACCCTTATGCTGGCGATGAAGAGGGGCGCTGACAGGGGCCATGCCCAGCGACGAGCCTAGTCAACAGCCCGCCGTTCCGGTTCGACGAAGCCGGGGCGTGCGGGCGTTCCTTCGACGTATGCGCCGCCGCCTGATTGGCGGCGACGAGCCCCAGCGGCCGCCCGAGCCGCCGCCGGCCAGCGGCGCGGTCGACATCGTCGACCAGGCCGAGGCCTTCCAGACCCTGCGGGTCGCCGACGTCATGACGCCGCGCGCCGACATCGTCGCCGTCGAGCTGTCGACCCCGTTCGAGGCGGTGGTGGCCCAGTTCGCCGAGGCCGAGCATTCGCGGATGCCGATCTATCGCGAGACGCTGGACGACCCGGTGGGCGTCGTCCACGTCAAGGACATCTTCCATCTGCTGGCCGATGACGAGAAACATCCGGCCCCTGGCGACCTTGTCCTGAACAAGCTGCGCCGCGACGCCCTCTATGTGCCGGCCTCGATGAAGGCCGCCGACCTGCTGCTGCGCATGCGCACCAGCCGCATCCATATGGCTCTGGTCATCGACGAGTTCGGCGGCACCGATGGTTTGGTCTCGATGGAGGACCTGATCGAGGCGGTGGTCGGCGAGATCGACGATGAGCACGACGATGCGGCCGCCGTCTCGGTGGTGGCGCGGCCGGGCGGGGTCTATGACGCCGACGCCCGCGCGCCGCTCGAGGAGCTTGAGGTCGCGCTGGGACGCGAACTGGCGCCGTCGGAAATGGAAGAAGACATCGACACCGTCGCCGGCCTCGTCGTCGCCCTGGCCGGCCGCGTGCCGCAGCGGGGCGAGGTCATCGCCCATCCCGACGGCTACGAGTTCGAGGTCGTCGAGGCCGATCCGCGACGGGTGCGCCGTGTGCGCGTGCGTGGCGGTCCCGCGCCAGAGTCCGCCTCGGAAAGCGCCTCGCGTAGCGATCCGGTTTCGTGACCGTCTGGACCCGTCTCCGGGATCATCGGCTTTGGTCCGGCCCCTGGCCAGCGCTGGCGGCGGGACTCGCGGCCGCCTTGGCCCACCCGCCGTTTGGCGTCCTGCCGGGTCTGCTCGGCTATGCGCTGCTTCTGCGCCAGCTGGACGGCGCCAGTCCAGAACGACCTCTGCGGTCCGCCTTCTGGCGAGGTTGGCTGGCGGGCGTGGCCTATTTCGGTCTGGGCACTTGGTGGATCGCCGAGGCCTTCATGGTCGACGCCGCCAACCAAGGCTGGATGGCGCCGTTCGCCGTCGCCGCCATGGCGGGGGGGCTGGCGCTCTTCTGGGGCGCGGCGGGCCTGGCCTATCGCGCCATTGGCCGCAAGGGACCCTGGCGCGTCCTTGTGTTCGCCGGAACCTTCGCGGCCCTGGAATGGACGCGCGGCCACATCCTGACGGGGTTTCCCTGGAACCTGCCTGGCGAGACCTGGCGGGCCGGGTCATGGCCGTCTCAGGCGGCGGCCCTGGTCGGGGCCTATGGCCTGACCTGGATCACCCTGGCCATCGCCGCCGCGCCGGCGGTCTGGCGCGAGGGCCGGGGCGGGCGTATCGCGCTAGGCGCCGCCGCCGCCGGCCTTGTCGCCCTTCACGGCTACGGCGCGGCGGTCGAGTCGCGGCCCCTGCCGGAAGGATCGCCGGTCACCGTGCGCCTCGTCCAGGCCGACATCCAGCAGGACGCCAAGTGGGACGCCACGCGCTTCGCCCGGATCGTTCAGTCCTATGTTTCGCTGACGGCCAAGCCCTACGCCGGCAAGCCCGCCGACCTCGTCATCTGGCCGGAGGGGGCCTTGCCCGCCGCCGTCAACGACTATCTGGCCCCGGGAACCTGGGTTCGCGAGGCGATCGTCGACAGCCTGAAGCCGGGTCAGATCCTGTTGATCGGCGGCTATCGCTATGAGGGCCCGGTCCAGGCGCCGGTCTACTACAACAGCCTGATCGCCTTGCGCCGCACGGCGACCGATCTCGAGCCGATCGGAGTCTATGACAAACACCGGCTGGTGCCGTTCGGCGAGTACCTGCCAGCCGAAAAGTTGCTGACCGCCATCGGCTTCAAGAGCCTCGCCCATCTCGGGGACGGCTTCGCCACCGGACCCCGTCCCGCGCCGTTGCGCCTGTCGCCCGACCTGCTGGTCCAGCCGCTGATCTGCTACGAGAGTCTTTTCCCGGGTCTGGCGCGCCGCGATCCCGAGGTGCGGGCGCTGATCAATGTCTCGAATGACGCCTGGTTCGGCGTGACGTCCGGCCCGCTGCAACATCTGAACCTGGCCAGCTACCGGGCGATCGAGAGCGCCCGCCCGATCCTTCGGGCCACGCCGACCGGCGTCACCGCCGTGATCGACGCTCGCGGCCGAATCAGGCCCGGAGCGAGTTTGTCCTTAGGACAAAGTGGAGTCGTCGACGCCTCAATACCAGCGAAGGGAGAGGTTACGCCCTTCGACCACTTGCGAAATGGCGCGTTTTGGGTCCTTCTACTGATATCTATGGTTGCGTCAGCTCGTGTTTGGTCAGGTAAAACCTCTTCGTCTATTGCGCGGCTGAAAGAGTTAGGCTGAATTAAAACCGCAATTTCAGCTATCAAGCGTGGGCATGAGCCAGCTCTTGGAAACCGAACGCCGCCCCAATCCCGTCGACCTTCATGTTGGCGCGCGTATTCGAATGCGCCGGAAGCTTCTGGGCGTCAGCCAGGAGCGGCTGGCCGAGGATCTGGGCCTGACCTTCCAGCAGGTCCAGAAATACGAGCGCGGCGCCAATCGCGTCAGCGCCAGCAAGCTCTACGAGATCGCCCGTAGTCTCCAGTCGTCGGTCGGCTATTTCTTCGAAGGCCTGGCCCAGACGACGAGCGAAGGGGTCGCCGAGGACGGAGAGCCCTTCGTCCACGACTTCCTGATGACCCCCGAAGGGCTGGAACTGGCCACGCTGTTCCCGCGCATCAGTCGTCAGAAGGTGCGCAAGCGCATCCTTGAGCTCGTCCGGTCGATGGCCGAGGAAGAAGGCGCGGGCGACGAGGAGGACTGACGCCCTCTTCAGACAAGCTCGCCTTGATCGCATAAACATATCTTTATATGGTTCCGGTCTAATTGGACGCCGAACTAGGCGCCCCAAGCGCCCGCGCGCATCCTCAAGGCCGGAGCTGTCTCTTGAACCGTTCGTCCTACATCTTCACCAGCGAGAGCGTCTCCGAAGGCCACCCCGACAAGGTCGCGGACCGCATCAGCGACACGGTCGTCGACGCCTTCCTGACGGCCGATCCCGAGGCGCGCGTCGCCTGCGAGACCCTGGTGACGACCAATCGCATCGTGCTGGCCGGCGAGGTCCGTGCCGGCAAGCCCGACGGCGACAAGAAGGCCAACAAGCAGCTGACCAAGGACATCATCGCCTCGCTGGAGCCCAAGGTTCGCGCGGCGATCAAGGACATCGGCTACGAGCAGAAGGGCTTCCACTGGCAGAAGGCGAAGTATTCGAACTTCCTGCACGGTCAGTCGGCGCATATCGCCCAAGGCGTGGACGCCACCGACAAGAAGGACGAAGGCGCCGGCGACCAGGGCATCATGTTCGGCTACGCCAGCACCGAGACCCCCGAGCTGATGCCGGCCACGCTGCAATACAGCCACAACATCCTCAAGCGTCTGGCCGAGTTGCGCCACTCGGGAGAGCTTTCGGAACTCGAGCCGGACGCCAAGAGCCAGGTGACCCTGGAATATGATGGCCACGGCCGCCCGCAGCGCGTCGTCTCGATCGTTGTCAGCCACCAGCACAAGAAGAAGATCGATGGCAAGGCCGCGACCTCCAAGCGCGTGCTGGACCTGATCAAGCCGCATATTCTGCCGATCTTCCCGGATGGTCTGATCACCAAGAAGACCCAATGGCTGGTCAATCCGACCGGCCGCTTCGAGATCGGCGGGCCGGACGGCGACGCCGGCCTCACCGGCCGCAAGATCATCGTCGACACCTACGGCGGCGCGGCCCCCCACGGCGGCGGCGCCTTCTCGGGCAAGGACCCGACTAAGGTCGACCGCTCGGCGGCTTATGCCTGCCGTTACCTGGCCAAGAACGTCGTGGCCGCCGGCCTGGCCGACCGCTGCACCATCCAGATCGCCTACGCGATCGGCGTGGCTCAGCCGGTCTCGTTCCACGTCGACCTGCATGGCACCGGCAAGGTGGATCCGGCGGTGCTGGAAAAGACCCTGCCGCAGCTGATCGGCGGCGCGACGCCCCGCGCCATCCGCGAGCACCTGCAGTTGAACCGCCCGATCTACGCCCGCACCGCCGCCTATGGCCACTTCGGCCGAACGCCGGACAACGAAGGCGGCTTCTCCTGGGAAAAGACCGATCTGGTCGGCGAGCTGAAGGGCCTGGCGTAAGCCTCATCCCGCGATCCGCGAGGCGGGCTCCGATCCTGATGGGTCGGAGCCCGTTTTCATTTCCAGCACAGGGCTTTAAGACCCCGCTCCATGACCAACCCGCAACAACCCCACGGGCCGCTGCGCTCTTTCGGCCGTTTGAAATCGCGCCCGGTGAAGCCGCGCCAGCAGGCCCTGCTCGACACCCTGTTGCCCGAGATCGCCGTGCCTCAAGGTCCGTTCCGGCCGCTGGACCTGATGCCGGACGCCGAGGCCGTGTGGCTGGAAATCGGCTTCGGGGGCGGCGAGCACATGGCGACCCAGGCCGGCCGCAATCCCAACGCCCTGGTGATCGGCGCAGAGCCGTTCGTCAACGGCGTGGCCAGCGCGGTTCGCCACGTGGAGGAACAAGCGCTTAAGAACGTGCGCATCCACGAGGGCGACGCCCGCGACGTCGTCGATTGGTTGCCCGACGCGTGCCTGGACCGGGTGTTCATCATGTTTCCCGATCCCTGGCACAAGGCCCGCCACAACAAGCGCCGCCTGATCCAGCCGCAATTCGTCGCCAGGCTGGCCCGTGTGATGAAGCCCGGCGCGGGCTTGCGTTTCGCCACCGACTGGGCCGACTACGCCGAGTGGACGACCGAGCGCGTGCTGGCCGATCCGAGCTTCAGGTTCGCTGACGAGGCTGCCGATCGCAACGCGATCCCGGCCGACCACGTCACCACGCGCTATGAGGAAAAGAAGCTCGGCGACTGCGCGCCGGTGTTCCTGGATTTCGTCAGGGTCTGACCCGGCTCCAGCCAGACAAGAGGGGAACGGTGGCGAACGCCGCGCCGCCATCTTTCGCGCGTCCGGCTATGGTTGCTTGCAGGATATCCCCAGCGATGACGCCGGGCGGTAAGTCCCGCAGATAGATCTTGATCCGCCGCTGCCCGGGGGCCTGGACATCGCCCGCCGCCTGTCCAGAAGCGATGTAGACGAAGCGTCCTCGGCTGTCCGCGCGCACAAAGCCGCCGCCGGGGCGCGGCCCTTCCGGCGTAGGCGTCAGCGTAATGGGAATATCGAAGGAAAGATCGCCGTCGGCCGCCCGGACCGGATCGATCGGCCGACTTTTGGCGTCGTGCTTCGCGAAGACGACGCCAGATGGCGGGTTGGCCAAGATGATCCGAAGCGTCAGATCAATCCTGGCCGCCACGGTTAGTACGTCTCGTTGTGGCGCTTGATCGCCGCGCGGATGATGTCGGCGGTCTCCTCGATGTCGGCCCAGCCGGTGATCTTGGTCGACTTGCCCTTTTCCAGGTCCTTGTAGTGCTGGAAAAAGTGGGCGATCTGCTCGGTCAGGATGGTCGGCAGGTCGCGCCAGCTCGACACGCCCGTATAGAACGGGTGCAGCTTGTCGACCGGCACGGCCAGGATCTTCTCGTCCGAGCCGGCTTCGTCGACCATCATCAGGGTGCCGATCGGGCGGCAGCGAATGATCGCGCCCGGCACGACCGGGGTCGGACCCACGACCATGATATCGGCCGGGTCGCCGTCGTCGGCCAGGGTGTGCGGGATGAAGCCGTAATTGGCCGGATAGAACATCGCCGTGTGCAGGAAGCGGTCGACCATCAGGGCGCCGCTTTCCTTGTCGATCTCGTATTTCACCGGCTCGCCGCCCTGCGGGATCTCGATAATGGCGTTCAGGTCATACGGCGGGTTGGCCCCGGTCGGGATCTTGGAGAGGTCCATCGTGACTCTTTTGATGTTCTTGAGGTCCGCGGGGAGGCGGCCTGCGCGGGGCGCTTATAGGCGCAAATGGTCGCGGCGCGGAAGAGGTGTGCGCCGACGGAGTCGACAGCGTCCGGCAATTCGCCTATAAAGCGCTCTACATCGTCCGTTAGCGCTAGATGGCGCTTTCGAGCGGCGGCCCGAAAGGCTGCCGCTTTTTGTTTGGCCGAAGCAGGCCGGAGAGTTTGAGTGCGCGGCAAGACGCAGGAAGACCGTGATCTGATCGAGATGCTCGATCCCGTTGCCGAGAGCCTCGGCTACGAGATCGTCCGGCTGCGCCTGATGGGCGGGACCGAGCAGCGTCGACTGCAGATCATGGCCGAACACCCGCTGCTGGAAGACGGCTCGGGCGGCGACATGAACGTCGAGGACTGCGCGCGCCTGTCGCGCGGCGTCTCCGAGATCCTGGACGCCGCCGATCCGATCGCCGGCGAATATACGCTGGAGGTGTCCAGCCCCGGCATCGACCGCCCGCTGACCCGCCTGAAGGACTTCGAGGACTATGCCGGCCTCGAGGCGCGCATCGAGCTCGACCGCGTCGCCGAGGGCCGCAAGCGCTTCAAGGGCGAACTGGCCGGGGTCGAGGACGACCAGGTCGGCCTGAACATCGAGGGCGAGGACGACGTCACCGTCTACTTCCCCTTCGCCTGGATCATCGACGCCAAGCTCGTCATGACCGACGCCCTGATGGATCGGGGGGCCAAACAGCGCGCCGCCCGCCTGAAGGCGGAAAACGACTCATCCGACAACGAAGACCTGTCCGAAAGTGAAGAGGACTGACCATGGCCATCGGCATCGCCGCCAACCGGCTTGAACTCCTGCAGATCGCCGACGCGGTCGCCCGCGAAAAAGGCATCGAGAAGGAAGTCGTCATCGAGGCCATCGAGGACGCCCTGCAGAAGGCCGCCCGCGCCCGCTACGGCGCCGAGCACGACATCCGCGTCAAGATCGACCCCAAGACCGGCGAAACCACCCAGAAGCGGGTGATCGAGGTCGTGGCCGATGACACCGACCTGGAAGGCGAGATCGGCAAGATGCCGCTAGCCATCGCCAAGCGGACCTGGCGCGACGCCGAGATCGGCAAGGTCTACGAAGAGGCCCTGCCGCCCTTCGAGATCGGCCGCGTCCAGACCCAGATGGCCCGCCAGGTCGTCATGCATAAGGTCCGCGAAGCCGAGCGCGAGCGCCAGTACGACGAGTACAAGGATCGCGTCGGCGAGATCGTCAACGGCAGCGTCAAGCGCGTCGAATACGGCAACGTCATCGTCGATCTGGGCCGGGGCGAAGGCATCATGCGCCGCGACCAGTCGATCCCGCGCGAGAACTTCAACGTCGGCGACCGCATCCGCGCCTACATTTACGACGTCCGTCGCGAGACCAAGGGCCCGCAGATCATGCTGAGCCGCGCCCACGGCGGCTTCATGGCCAAGCTGTTCGCCCAGGAAGTGCCGGAAGTCTATGACGGCGTCATCGAGATCCGCGCCGTGGCCCGCGACCCGGGTTCGCGCGCCAAGATGGCCGTCATCTCGAACGACAGCTCGATCGACCCGGTCGGCGCCTGCGTCGGTATGCGCGGCTCGCGCGTCCAGGCGGTCGTGGCCGAGCTGCAGGGCGAAAAGATCGACATCATTCAGTGGTCGGAAGACGAGGCCACCTTCATCGTCAACGGCTTGGCGCCGGCGGAAGTCTCCAAGGTCGTCATGGACGAGGAAGACGAGCGCGTCGAGGTCGTGGTGCCGGACGAACAACTGTCCCTGGCGATCGGCCGTCGCGGCCAGAACGTGCGCCTGGCCTCGCAGCTGACCGGCTGGCAGATCGACATCATGACCGAAAGCCAGGAGAGCGAGCGCCGTCAGCGCGAGTTCGCCGAGCGCACGGCCCTGTTCCAGGAAGCCCTGGACGTCGACGAGGTCATCGCCCAGCTGCTGGTCACCGAAGGCTTCGTCGCGGTCGAGGACGTGGCCTATGTCGAGCCGCACGAAGTGGCCTCGATCGAGGGCTTCGACGAGGAGACCGCCGAGGAACTGCAGGCGCGCGCCCGCGAGTACCTCGAGAAGGAAGCCGCCGAGCTGGACGCCAAGCGCAAGGCCCTGGGCGTCGAGGACGCGGTCCTGGCCATCGAGGGCGTGACCCTGGCCATGGCCGTCGCCCTGGGCGAGGGCGACGTCAAGACGGTCGAGGATCTGGCTGGTCTGGTGCCGGACGACATGCGCGGCTGGTTCGAAACCAAGAACGGCGAGCGCGTGCGCGAGCCGGGCATCCTGGAAAGCTTCAACCTGTCGCCGGAAGACGCCGAGGCCCTGATCATGCGCGCCCGCGTGGCCATGGGCTGGGTCGAGGCGCCGCCGGAGCCGGAGTACGAAGAAGCCGAAGCCGCCACCGAGAGCGAAGAGGCCTAAGCGCCTTCGTGCGTCAAACAACGGCCTCGCGGAGCGATCCGCGGGGCCGTTCGCCGTTCAGGAACCATGACCGACCAGACCCCCAAGACCCACGCCGAAGCCAGCCGCCAGCGCAAGGACATCGTCCTGGGCGAGGCGACCGACGAGGCGCGTCTGATCCGTTTCGTGGCGGGGCCGGACGGCGCGGTGACGCCCGACCTGGCCCGCAAGCTGCCCGGGCGCGGGATCTGGGTCGCCGCCGATCGCGACTCCGTGACGACGGCGGCCAAGAAGGGGCTCTTTTCGCGCGCCGCCAAGGCCAAGCTGACCGCCGCGCCGGACCTGGCCGATCAGGTGGAAATCCTTCTGGCCCGTCGCGTCCTGGACGGACTGGGCCTTGCGCGGAAGGCGGGGAGCATTATCTCGGGATACGAGAAGGTGGTCGCCGCCCTGGGGACGGGCAAGGTCGCCTGGCTGATCGAGGCGTCCGACGGCGCCGAGGACGGTCGCCGCAAGGTGCTTTCGGCCGCTCGAAGGGCTCCCGTTCCGCCTCGTCTGCTCGGCGCGTTCAATTCCGATGAATTGGGTTTGGCCTTGGGCGGGGAGAATGTGATACACACCGCTCTCCTTGCCGGGCGCGGGATCGATCGCTGGACATCGGATGTCGAGCGTCTATCAGGCTTCCGCCCGCTTCTGCCTCCCGAGTGGTCGGCGAACGGACGTGAGGAAGGCTAGGGCTTTTCAGTCCCACCGGGGAACCGTCGGTGCGATCGAAAAGCTCTAGAATCTTTGAAGTGTGGCGCGGCCATCCGGGTCGCGTCCGTGAGCGAAGGGTCGGGAAACGCGCTTGCCTCGGCAGGTACGTCCAGGCCCCTTTCTCACATGGAAAGAACGGTTTTTTAGCCGGGTACCGCCCGGCGGAAGTACAAGCGAGCGCATGAGCGACGAAAACGAAAACGGCCGACCCGGCGGACGAGCCCCGATGACGCTGAAGCCCCGCCAGGGC
Organism: Caulobacter sp. SSI4214; assembly: GCF_012184455.1. Classification (NCBI taxonomy): domain Bacteria; kingdom Pseudomonadati; phylum Pseudomonadota; class Alphaproteobacteria; order Caulobacterales; family Caulobacteraceae; genus Caulobacter; species Caulobacter sp. SSI4214. The sequence goes on from NZ_SZWJ01000007.1 coordinate 93,028, forward strand.
TCGGTGAGCGCAGGGGTCGTGAAGCAGAGCTTCAGCCACGGCCGGACCAAGACGGTGGTGGTGGAAACCAAGCGGACGCGTCCTCACGCGCCCGCCTCAGGTAATCTCGCCGCGCCGTCTTCGGCTGAACGTCGCCATGGCGACGCCCCGGCGCCCCGTCCGCAGCAGCCGCAATCGAGCGGCGGCGGCGGTGG
>NZ_SZWJ01000008.1:0-91587 GCF_012184455.1 Caulobacter sp. SSI4214
CGCGCCTTCCCGAGCTGCGCCTGACCGGCGCGGCCGAGGGCGCGCCGCTGCCCTGCGTCTTCGGTCGCGCCCGGGTCGGCGGCCAGGTGATCTGGGCCGCGCGGTTCCGCGAGCGCCGGATCGAGGGGCGGGTCGGCGGCTCCAAGGGCCAGAAGACCAGCGCCTACGCCTATAGCCTGTCGTTCGCGGTCGCCGTGGCCGAAGGACCGATCGACGGCCTCGGCCGCGTCTGGGCCGACGGCAAGGTCATGGACATGACCGGCGTGACGATGCGCGTTCACCTCGGCCGCGAGGACCAGGCGCCCGACCCGCTGATAACAGCCGTCGAAGGCGCGGCGCCGGCCTATCGCGGCGTGGCCTATGTGGTGTTCGAGGACCTGCCGCTGGAGGCCTACGGCAATCGCCCGCCACAGCTGTCCTTCGAGGTGTTCCGCCGGCCGCGCGTTCCAGGGACCGTCGGCCTCGAGGAGCGGCTGAAGGGCGTCTGCCTGATCCCCGGCGCGGGCGAGTTCGTCTACGCCACGGAGGCCGTGCTGCGGCGCGAGGGCCTGACGCGGACCGCCTCGGAGAGCGTCCACAACGCCGAGGGGCGACCCGATCTGGTGGTGGCGCTGGACCAGCTTCAGGCGCAGCTGCCCAACGTCGATCACGTCACGCTGGTCGTGGCCTGGTTCGGGACCGACCTGCGCTGCGGCCAATGCGAGATCCGGCCGGGCGTCGAACAGAGGGCCAAGGAGACCTTGCCGCTGGCCTGGAGCGTCGCGGGCGTCGGTCGCGCCGACGCCCATCTGGTCTCGCTGAAGGATGGCGCCCCAGCCTACGGCGGCACGCCGGCCGACGCGGTGGTGCTGCAGGCCATCGCCGAGCTGAAGCGACGCGGCCTGAAGGTGACGCTGTATCCGTTCATCCTGATGGACCCGCCGGCCGGGCAAGCCGCCTATCCGTGGCGCGGCCGCATCGCCTGCGAGGCCGGGACGGACGGGACGGCGGCGGCGAGCGCCCAGGTCGACGCCTTCTTCGACGGGTCCTGGGGCCTGCGCCGCATGGTGCTGCATCAGGCCGGGCTGGCGGCCCAGGCCGGCGGCGTCGACGGCTTCGTCATCGGCTCGGAGCTGCGCGGCCTGACCACCACGCGCGGCGCGGGCGGGACCTATCCGGCGGTGGCCAAGCTGAAGGCGCTGGCGGCCGAGGTCCGCGCCGTCGTCGGTCCCGCGACCAAGCTGGGCTACGCGGCCGACTGGAGCGAATATTTCGGCCACCAGCCGGGCGGCGGCCACGCGGTCTTCCACCTGGACCCGCTGTGGGCCGATCCGAACATCGATTTCGTCGGCGTCGACTGGTATCCGCCGGTCACCGACTGGCGCGAGGGCGAGGCCCATCGTGACGCCGCGGCCGGCTTCCTGGGGCCGCACGACCCGGCCTATCTGCGCGCCGGGCTGACGGGCGGCGAGGCCTTCGACTGGTTCTACGCCAGCCCCGCCGATCGCGACGCCCAGCTCCGCACGCCGATCACCGACGGCGCCCATGGCGAGCCGTGGATCTGGCGGGCCAAGGACCTGCTCTCCTGGTGGAGCAATCCGCACCACGACCGCCCCGGCGGCGCGCGCTCGGCGACGCCGACGGCCTGGGTCCCGAAGTCCAATCCGATCCGTCTGACCGAGTTCGGCTGCCCCGCCGTCGACAAGGGCGCCAACGCGCCCAACCTCTTTATCGACCCCAAGAGCTCGGAGAGCTTCCTGCCGCCCTATTCGACGGGCGAGCGCGACGACTTTGGCCAGCGGCGCTATCTGGAGACGGTGCTGGCCTGGCTGGAGGAGCCGGCGGCCAATCCCGTCTCGCCGGTCTATGGCGGCCCGATGATCGAGGCCGCCAGCGCCTGGTGCTGGGACGCCCGGCCGTTCCCCGACTTCCCGGCGCGCTCGGACGTCTGGGCCGACGGCGGCAACTGGGTGCTGGGCCACTGGCTGACCGGCCGGACCGGCATCGCGCCGCTGCCAGACCTGATCCAGGCCCTGGCGGCGCGGGCCGGGGTGGCGATCGATCCGGGCGAGGCCAGCGGCGCGGTGGGCGGCTATGTCGTCGACCGGCCGATGCGTTTGCGCGACGCGCTCGCGCCCCTGACCGAGGCCTTCGCCCTGGATCCGGTCGAGCGGGGCGACCACGTCAGGATGGCGGCCCGCGCGGGCCGCGCGGCGCTGGCCTTGTCGGAGGACGACCTCGTCCTGCCCGACGATGGCCCCCTCAAGGTCGAGACCCGGACCCTGGAGCCCGCCGTCGAGGCCCTTCGCCTGCGCTTCATCGACGCCGCGCGCGACTACCAGATCGGGGCGCTGATCGCCCGGCGCGAGACGGGGCGGGGGACCCGCGACGCCGACGCGCCGATCGTGCTGACGGCGGCCGAGGCCGATGTCGCGCTTTTCGCGCTGAAGGGCTGCGACGTCGCCGAGATCGCCGCCCTGCGCGGCGCGGCTCCGGGCACCGTCCGAGCCCAGCTGGCGCGCGTCTACGCCAAGGCGGCCGTCAAATCCCAGTCAGGGCTGATGGCGCTGTTCATCGAGGAACTGGTCGAGACCCGCCCCGGCTGACGCCCTTCTTACGGAGTCTTGACCCCCGCGTCCGCCATGGCCGCCGCGACTTCCGCCCGGGCCATGTCGAGATCGCGCCGGAAGACTTCCGAACGGTGCTCGGCCGCATAGATCACCGCGCCCGACTGCACGCCGGCCTCGGTGGCGCTGTAGCTGTGCGAGCCGCAGATCCAACGGCTGTCGGCATAGTCGCGGCCGCGCGCGTAGAGGGCGTCGGCGCGGTCGGGGATCACCTCGGCCAGGATCATCGCCGCGTGCTCGCCGAAGGTCGAGTGGCCGGACGGATAGTCGGGATTGGCCGCCAGGTGCGCGGTCTTGGCCTCGCAGATCGGGGCGGCGTCCTTGCCGATATAGGGGCGCTTGGTCCCCCAGTGGTCCTTGGCGACGCCGACCACCGAGCGATCGTCGCCGGCCCGCTCCAGCAGAGCCGTCAGGATCGGGGCGTTCTCCGATGTCAGGCGCAGGCCCAGGACCTCTTCGAAGTGGCCCATGGGCGGACCGTCGGCGTCGTCGATCGCCCGCTTCCAGCGCGGGGTGTCCTTCAGGGCGCGGCTCTCGTCGAAGATCGCCGCGTCGGCCAGGGCGCGCGGCGAGCCAGGCTGGGGCGGGGCGCCGAGAATCCTGGTCAGGTCGGGACGCTTTTCGGGCGGCAGGTAGCCACGCATCGGCGCGCCGGGCTGGGCCTCGATCGCCAGGTTGTCGCAGGCGGCGGGCTGGCGCACCGGGTTGCAGACGGCCACGTCGCCGCCCGTCAGGCGCACGGTGTAGTTTCCGGGGAAGCGCGGGTCGGGCCAGAGATAGTCGCTCGAGACATACTGCGCCCCGCTGGTCAGGGCGGCCGTGCGCTGGCGCGGATTGTTGTCGCGCGCGGCCCAGGTGCCCTCGTCGGCGCGCGTGCGGACCATGAAGCCGGCCTTGACGGCGGCGGCGATGCGCGCCCGGTCCTTGATCGGGTCGTTCAGCGTCAGATAGGCGGCGGCCGGCGAGGCCTCGTCGGTGTTGACGAACATGGCCCGCCCTTCCAGCGAGGCGCGCTTGCCGCGATAGACCGCGATCTTGTCGGGGTCCTCGTCCAGGGCGAAGAACACCTTGCCGCGCGCCTCGGCCAGCTTGGGCCAGCCGGTCTTCAGCACGCCCTCGCGCAGGGTGGCGGCCTTGCCGCGCACCTGGTCGGGAGTGATCAGCCGGTCCTCGCCGAACACCGAGCGGATCTCGGCGTCCAGGGCGTCGAACAGGGCCTCGGTGAAGCGCAGCGGGACCACGCCGCCGGGCATAGAGGGACCGTCGTCCTTGGCGTTGATCAGGATCATGATCGGCACGTGGTCGCGGTGGGCGTCCGACCAGGCGCGGATCTCGCGCAGGCAGGTCACGAAGGCGACGCACGAGACGCGGAAGTCGACGTCGGGCATGTGCATCGACTTGAAGCCCGGCTTGGCCAGGGCCGCCGCCACGGCCGGCGGCAGGGTCGTTCCGTGGCCGAACACGGTCAGCGGCTTGGCGTAACGCCCGCCCTCGGGGTCGGCCACCACGTCCAGCTCCAGCTGGCGGGCGCCGGCGTCCAACTGCTGCGTCAGCGGGCGGTGACCGTAATCGATGCTCAGCGCCTCGCGGCCGCGCGCGGCCACCATGGCGGCCATCTCCTCGGCCGGAATCGCCAGCTTGTAGGAATTGTGCGTGCCCACGGCCAGGAGGTCGTTCATCCGCAAGGCGTCCATGCGCTGGCGGACGCAAGCGGCGCTTTCGTCGCTGGCGGGGCAGGGGGCGGCGGCGACCGCCAGGGCGGCGAACAGGGGCAGCATGGGCGAACTCCGAAATCAGAGCGTCGCAGTATCGCCCAGGCGTGACGGTTTGACGTAAGGGGCCACGAAGAAGGCCGCCCAAGGAGCCTTGGGCGGCCTTCAAGCTGTCGGAAGCCAGACGCCGTTACGCCGCCGCCGCGGCCTCGTCCGCCGGGACCTGGCGGATCAGGTAGTCGAAAGCCGACAGCGAGGCCTTCGCGCCTTCGCCCATGGCGATGATGATCTGCTTGTAGGGCGTGGTCGTCGCGTCGCCGGCGGCGAAGACGCCGGGGATCGAGGTTTCGCCGCGATAGTCGACCTCGATCTCGCCGCGCGGGGTCAGGGCGACGCCGCTGTCCTTCAGCCACTCGGTGTTGGGCACCAGGCCGATCTGGACGAAGACGCCTTCCAGGTCCACGCGGTGGACGCTGTCGTGGTTGCGGTCCTTGTAGGAGAGGCCCGAGACCTTGCCGTTCTCGCCGTGGATCTCGGTGGTCATGGCCGAGGTGACGATCTTGACGTTCGGCAGGCTGGCCAGCTTGCGTTGCAGGACGGCGTCGGCGCGCAGCTGGCTGTCGAACTCGATCAGGGTCACGTGGGCCACGATGCCGGCCAGGTCGATGGCCGCCTCGACGCCGCTGTTGCCGCCGCCGATCACCGCCACGCGCTTGCCCTTGAACAGCGGGCCGTCGCAGTGCGGGCAATAGGCCACGCCCTTGTTCTTGTACTCGGCCTCGCCCGGGACATTGACGTTCCGCCAGCGGGCGCCGGTCGACAGGATCACGGTGCGGGACTTCAGGCTGGCGCCGTTCTCGAGCTTGACCTCGATCAGCCCGCCGGCGGTCTTGGCCGGGACCAGGCCGACGGCCTTCTGCAGGTTCATGATGTCGACGTCATAGTCCTTGACGTGCTGTTCCAGCGCCGAGGCCATCTTCGGGCCCTCGGTGTGCGGCACCGAGATGAAGTTCTCGATGTCCATGGTGTCCAGCACCTGGCCGCCGAAGCGCTCGGCCGCGACACCCGTGCGGATGCCCTTGCGGGCGGCGTAGACCGCCGCCGCGGCGCCGGCCGGGCCGCCGCCGATCACCAGCACGTCGAAGGCGTCCTTGGCCTTGATCTTGTCGGCCATGCGGTCGGCGGCGCCGACGTCCAGCTTGGCCAGGATCTGCTCGACGTCCATGCGGCCCTGGCCGAACGGCTGGCCGTTCAGCAGGATGGTCGGCACGGCCATGACCTCGCGGGCCTCGACCTCGGCCTTGAACAGGGCGCCGTCGATGGCGACGTGGCGGATGCGCGGGTTGAGGGCGCTCATCGTGTTCAGGGCCTGCACCACGTCGGGGCAGTTCTGGCACGACTGCGAGAAATAGGTCTCGAAGCGATAGTCGCCGTCCAGCGCCTTGATGCGCTCGATCACCTCGGCGTCGAGGCGTGGCGGGTGGCCGCCGACGTGCAGCAGGGCCAGCACCAGCGAGGTGAATTCGTGGCCCAGCGGCAGGCCGGCGAAGCGCACATCGGCGTCATTGGCGGCGCGGGCGATGGCGAACGAGGGCTTGCGGGCGTCGTCGCCGGTCAGGTTCAGGCTGACCTTGTCCGAGGTGGCGACGATGTCTTCCAGCAGCGCCTTCATCTCGGCCGAACCGGCCGAGTCGTCCAGCGTGGCGACCAGTTCGATCGGCTGGCGCAGGTTCTGCAGATAGGTGCTCAGTTGGGTCTTCAGACCGGCGTCCAGCATGAGGGGCTCCCTGGGAGGCTGGGGGAGTGAAAGGAACGTTCGATTGTCGGGGGGAGGGCGATCGAACGCGGCGAACGATCGGAACGGGATGCGCCGCCGCCCTCCGAAGAGCGGCGGCGCGGGATCGTTCAGGTCTTAGATCTTGCCGACGAGGTCGAGCGAGGGGGCGAGGGTCTTCTCACCCTCTTCCCACTTGGCCGGGCAGACTTCGCCCGGGTGCGAGGCCACGTACTGGGCGGCCTTGACCTTGCGGATCAGCTCGGCGGCGTTGCGGCCGATGCCTTCGGCGGTGACTTCCATGAACTGGATCACGCCTTGCGGGTCGACCAGGAAGGTGCCGCGGTCGGCCAGGCCGATGCCCGGGCGCATGATCTCGAAGTTGTTGGTCACTTGGCCCGACGGATCGCCGATCATCGTGTACTTGATCTTGCCGATGGCCGGCGAGCTGTCGTGCCAGGCCTTGTGCGAGAAGTGCGTGTCGGTCGACACGGCGTAGATCTCGACGCCCAGCTTCTGGAACGTGTCGTAGTTGTCGGCCAGGTCTTCCAGTTCCGTCGGGCAGACGAAGGTGAAGTCGGCCGGATAGAAGAAGAAGACCGACCACTTGCCCTTGGTGTCCGCTTCGCTGACCGTGACGAACTTGCCGTCCTTGTAGGCCTGGGCGGTGAAGGGTTTGATCTCGGTGTTGATCAGCGACATGAGACGCTCCGTTGGAAAAGGATGCGCCCTTTTAGCGCGGCGCTTTTCAATTGATCAAATTGATAAATCTTCTCGTCGGAATAGATTTAATCTATTCAACCGAGAAAGAGAAGCGGGAGTATGGCTGCGGGGGTCTCCTAGGCGGCCTTTAGGCGACACTATCGAATTTCGAGTATGATGGCGCGCGGATGCGGCGTGGAAGCCCGTCATAAAAACTTGTGGGAATAATCCGGCGGGCCTCAGCTCGAGATCTTGGCTTCCAGTTCGTTGAGGCGCGTGCGGGTCGCCGCCAGGTCCGGACCGAAGCGGGCCGGGTCGGCGGCGGCGAGGCGGCCGGCGATGTCATAGCTTTCGCGGTAAAGGTCCAGGGCGCGCATCCGGTGGCCGCGATCCTCGCGCAGGTCCGCGAGGCGCTCCAAATTCACCGAAAGGGCGCGTTGGGCGTTCGGATCGCCGGCCTCGCGGCCGCCGCGCGCGCGGCGCAGAGCCAAGGCCTCCTCGAAGGCGGCCAGGGCGGCGTCCAGGCGGCCCTCGGCCTCGGCGACGTCGCCCACCCCCGACAGCGCGCCGGCCAGCAGTTCCGAGGCTTCGTCGGAGGGGCGGTCATGACAGACCTGGCGGGCGTGGCCGACGGCGGTCTCATAGGCCTCGGCGGCGCTGTCCAGATTGCCCTGGCCGCGCGCGAAGTCCCCGAGATCGCGATGCAGGATCGCCAGCTCCTCGTCGGTGCGGGCGAGGGACTTCATGGCGTTCAGGGCGCGCGCCGCCTCGGCCCAGGACTCCGAGCGGCTCAGCGAGACCAGGCGCGCGCGCTGCTCGGCGAAGGTCAGGGCGCGCGGCGGCTGGGGCGGCGGCGCGGCGGTCTCCATGATCGGCGCGGTCACGGGGACTGTAGGCACGGACGCGGGTTCGGGCGGGGCGGTCTTGGTCTGGGGTTCCGGTTCCAGGTCCAGGCCGAGCGCCATGGGCGCGCGCCTCGGCCTCCTGGGTTTGCGGCGCGGCGACAGGGCGGCGACGATGAGCGCCCCGCCCACGATCGCCGCCGCCACGCCGGCGTTGGTCCGATATGGCTCGAGCGGTCCGAGATCGAGATGCGCGGCCCAGTTCCCCAGCGAGCCCCAGCCCGCCACCACGTATCCCGAACTCGCCAGGATCAGCCCCAAGATGATCCCAACCAGTCGCGCCAGCATCACGTCCCCCCAGACGTACCCAAGAATGGGCGCCGCTCCCCCACCGGAGCATTCCCACCGCCAGACCGCGCAGCTCATCTCAGACCCGACGCGCCGTCGAGCCGTCTCAACCGGCGGGGGAAGCGCTCAAGTCATCTGATGGCTCGGCGGGCGCCGGACGGGCCGGGCGCCCTTAAACCAACCACGCGCGCGGACGTGGATAAGCCTCGCCGCGCGACAGATAGTAGATGCCCAGAATGCAGCGCGTCACGCACCAGAGGCCGACCGCGCCTATGATGGTTCCGCCGAGCACCATCAGCGGAATGCCGATCAGCACGATCGACAGCGGGATCCCGACCAGCAGGATCGCCATCCCCAGCAGGAACCAGGCGATCGCCATCCAGAAGGTCCGGATGGCGAAGGTGAAATGGCTCTCGTTGATCGGTCCGGCCGTGTCACGGTTCACATAGGCGACGATCAGGCCGGCGATGAAGGTCAGGCCGTTGGTGAAGCCCAGCAGGTAGAGGCCATAGACGATGGCGGGGAGAACCTTCTCCTCCTCGGCGGCGCCCGGGGTAGGGCCGGACGGTTGTTCGGCGGCGAGATCGGTCATGGCTTACAGCATCCAGTTCTTGGGCGTGGGATAGGGCTGGCCCTTCAGCAGGTTGGAAAGGCCGACGATGGCCCGGACGATGATCCACAGGCCGACGGCGACGAACAGCACGACGCCGACGCCCACCGGAGTCAGGATGGCGGCGATCGTCCAGAAAAGCAGCGACAGCCAGAAGGTGCGGATCTGGAACTGATAGTGGCTGGCCAGCCAGTCCGGGGCGTCCTTGCGGCTGATATAGGCCAGGATCACCGCGACCACGTGGCTGACGCCCGTCACCGGTCCGGCGATCAGCAGGACGTAGATGATCAGGGGCAGGGTCTTGTCGTCCTGCAGCCGCGGCGGAACGGCGGGGTCGGCGATGGGGTCGGTCACTTCTGAGCCTTGGAAGAACGACGTTTCTCAATCGTCGCGCTGAACGGCCCGGGATGCAAATGAAGCCCGCGTCATGAAGGCGAAGTCATCGGCGGGGCGACGCAATGGCGAAGAAGATTACCAAAGAGTCATGGTCCGTCTTTCGTCCGGGGCCGGGGGAGGACCGTAGAAGTCATCGACAGCGCGCCGTCGACACCCCCGAGCCAAGGCTCACCCCAAAGCATGAGGTCCTGACTATGACGCGTTCGATTCTGGGCGGCGCCGCCGCTCTGGCGCTCGCCGCCACCACCTTCGCCGCGCCCGCCCTGGCCGGCGACCACGCCCCCAACATCGTCGGCGTCGCCGCCGGCAACGCCGATTTCTCGACCCTGGTCACGGCCGTCAAGGCCGCCGGCCTGGTCGACACCCTGTCGGCGCCGGGTCCTTACACCGTGTTCGCCCCGACCAACGCCGCCTTCGCCAAGCTGCCGGCCGGCACGGTCGAGACCCTGGTGAAGCCGGAGAACAAGGCGACCCTGACCAAGATTCTCACCTGCCACGTCGTGGCCGGCAAGGTCGTGGCCAAGGATCTGGTCGCGGCCATCAAGGCCCACGGCGGCGCCTACACGATCAAGACCGTCGGCGGTTGCGAGTTCAAGGCCGCGGTCAAGGCCGGCAAGGTCGTGATCACCGACGAGAAGGGCGGCCAGAGCACCGTCGCCGCCACGGACGTCGCCGCCAGCAATGGCGTCATTCACGTCATCGACTCGGTGCTGATGCCGCGCTGATCGCGCGCGCGCTCCGACCTTTAATCGCGCCCCGGCCGCCTCGGCGGTCGGGGTTTTCTCGATCAGGGCAGCAGGTCGCTGGGCGGATCGCGCGGATCGAAGGGCTGGCCTCGGCTCAACCATGGCAAGGCGGCCAGGATCAGGAACAGCGCGAAGCTCATCCTCGCGGCCATGTCGATCCCGACCGCGGCCATGCCGGCGGTCAGCGAGAACAGCAGCGTGGCGATCGCGCCGAACGCCATCAGACCCATCACCCACGTGAGGGCCGTCCGCGCCTCGAACCGCGCCAGACCGAACCGGGCGCGAGGGGCGAGGTCCGCCCCCACCGCCGCGATCGCCCGGGCCAGGATCGAGAAGCTGGCGAGCCGGTCCTCGAACCGGCCGGGGCCCAGATAGCTTTGCGAGACGATCACCAAGCGCCGCCGCCCGAAGGTGACCAACAGGCTGCGCCGCCGCCCGCCGCCGGTTTCGGCGGCGAGTCTGTACCGGGTCAGGCTGGACAGCGGGAAGCGGCGGCTTCGCGGGCCACGGGTCTCCACCAGCGTTCCGGCCTCCAGGGTCCAGACCGTCTCGGGCTGGAACGGAGCGAGCCGGGCGGCGTGACGGATCTCCAAGCCCTAGCTCCGGACGGCGGTGATCTCGACGCCGGCGGCGGCCGCGTGCGGGGCCAGGGCCAGAGGCTTTTCGACCCGCACCCGGGCGCGGGTCACGCGGTGGTCGAAGAAGCAGGCCTGGGCCAGGCGCTCGGCGAAGGTCTCGACCAGGTCGACATGGCCCTCGGCGGCGATGGCGCGGGCGGCCTCGCCGATCATCTCGTAGTTCACCGTGTCGGGCAGGCGCTCGCAGTGGCTGGCGGCCACGTCCAGCTCGACATCGACGAGCAGCGGCTGGGCTCGGCCGTGCTCATGGTCGTAGACGCCGATCTGAGCGTCGACCTTCAGGCCGCGCACGAAGACCTTGGTGACGATGACGCGGGCCAGGTCTTGCGCGGGAGCGGTGTCGGGGAGGGGCGAAGCGGCCAAATCTGGCCTCCTACGGAGCAACGATGTCAGGCGTGCGCCAGCCCAGATGCTGGCCGCCGTCCACGGCGATCATCTGGCCCGTGACCGACGTCGCGTCAATCAGATAGCGCAGGGCGGCCGCGACCTCGTCGGGCGTGGCGCGGCGTTGCAACAGGGTGCCGGCCGCCTCGGCCTCGAACTCGCCGGGGGCCTGATGCACCGACGGCAGGGTCGGTCCCGGCCCGATGGCGTTGACCCGCGCGCGCGGCGCCAGCGCCTGGGCCAGGGTCTGGGTGGCCCACCACAGGCCCGCCTTGCTGAGCGTGTAGCTGAAGAACTGCGGATTGGGCCGCCAGACGCGCTGGTCGATGATGTTGACGACCAGGCCTTCCCGGTCGTCCGGCAGGGCGGCGGCGAAGGCTTCCGCCAGCACGATCGGCGCGCGCAGATTGGTCTCGAAATGCAGGTCCCAGGTCTGGCGCGACAGGCTTCCGACGCGGTCGTCCTGGAAGGCCGAGGCGCTGTTGACCAGCAGGGTGACGGGGCCGAGCGCCTGGCCGGCCTGGTCGATCAGGCGCCGGACCTCGGCCTCGACCGACAGATCGGCGCGCGCGGCCGCCGCGCGGCGGCCCAGGGCGCGAACGGCCGCGATGGTTTCCTCGGCCTCCTCGGCCGGGCCGCGATGATGGACGGCGACGTCGTAGCCGGCGCGGGCGGCTTCCAGCGCCAAGGCCTGGCCGATCCGGCGACCCGCGCCGGTGACCAGGGCCGCGCCGCGTCCCGCCGGACCCCGCGGGGCGCTCATTAGTCGATGCGGCCGAACTCGACGGCGTTCAGGCCCATGATGATGAGCAGGAAAATGGCGATGACACCGATCGCGAGCATGGCGCGGCTCCGGATGAAAGAAAACAGCGGTCAAGCCGGCTTTAAAGGTCGAGAACGCTGACCGCAAGGCCGCTAGAGCGTGAGGCTGAAAGTGGGAACCGGTTTCAGCTTATCTCACGCTCTAAACATCTGATTTAGAGCCTTTTTGACGCCTGAAATCGATTCCGATTTCAGGCTAAAGGCTTTAAGCTGTACAGAGCTGGGCCATGACCTGGCGTCGCCGCATCGAACCCTTCGCCCGCCCGCTGATCTACGCCGTCTTTCGGATGAGGCGGGGGCTGACCCTGGGCGTGCGGGCGGTGGTCACGGACGAGGCCGGCAAGGTCCTGCTGGTCGAGCACACCTATCTGAAGGGCTGGTACCTGCCCGGCGGCGGGGTCGAGCGCGGCGAGACGGCCGAGACCGCCGTCGTTCGCGAGCTGCGGGAGGAGGCCGGGGTCCGGGCGCTTTCGCGGCCGCGCCTGGTGTCGGCCCACAGCAACGAGGCGCTGCATCCGGGCGACCACGTGCTGCTCTACCGCGTCGACGCCTGGGAGCCCTGCGCCTCCGACGCGGCGGGCGAGATCCTGGCGGTGGGGTGGTTCGCGCCCGACGCCCTGCCCGAGTCGGCCACCCCCGCCACCCGCCGGCGGATTGCCGAGGCGCTGGCGGGGCAAGAACCGGACGTGATGTGGTAGGGGCCTGGGAAGCCGTCCGGCCACGCCTCTTAACGCGCGCTAACGCTTCTTCGAACAGGGGCGAAACGAATCATGACCGAATCGGCGACGTTCTCCGATTCAGTGTTTGTTCCCTACCAGCTATTGTAGCTTAAAGCGGATTAACCACAAATCGGTTTCACGCGGCCAAGCGTCGCGGCGTCACTTGCCGCTGGCGGGGTCCGGGGCGGGGCAGTCGGCCGACAGGCGCTTGGCGGTCATGGTCCCGGCCACCGGCATCCCGCTGATCGTCTTGATGTGGATATCCATCTTGAAGCTCTCGGGCGTGTAGGAGCCCTCGGCGGTGACCGGAGAGACGCGGTCCTTTTTGTCGGTCCACGAGCCCTGCAGCTGGATCTTGCCGTTCGAGACGACATTGGTCGTGTAGTCGCAGCGATATTTGCGGGTGCAGATCCCGCGCGAGAACTGCTCGGCGTCGGCGGGCTTCAGGCACTTGGTCTCGCTGCTGACCGGAATGATGCCGACCTTGTAGTCGTACTCCCAATAGCCGGGCAGAATCGTCGCCTTCGCGGGGGCGCGCGCGGGGGTCTGGGCCAGGCTGAAGCCGGCGAGGGCGACGCCGGCGGCGAGCGCCAGGGCGGAGGCGGCGAGGGCGGTGGAACGCATACGAAAGGTCTCCTTCTGCGGCCCTATATATAGAGCGGCACATGAACCGTGCTTGAAGGCGAGGTTGGGGCGATGGTTCCTTCGCCGCGTCGGGACTCCAGCCTTGACTCGACGGCGAGCCTTCGCCTATATCGCCCGCTCTCGCGCGGCGGACCTCGTCCGGACCGCGTGTCCGAATTCATATGTAGCGGGCCAGGCTCCTTAAACGGAGCGGGGCTTCGCCCAAGCCCAGGGTAACCACCATGTCGCGCCGTTGCGAACTTACCGGTATCGGTCCGATGGTCGGCCACAATGTGAGCCACTCGAACATCAAGACCAAGCGCCGCTTCCTGCCGGCTCTGTCGCCCGCCACGCTCCAGTCGGAAGCGCTGGGCCAGACCTTCAAGCTGCGCATCAGCAACGCGGCGCTGCGCACGCTCGACTTCAAGGGCGGCCTGGACACCTTCCTGCTGGGCGCCAAGGACGAGCAGCTGTCGCCGCGCGCCCTGAAGATCAAGGCCCAGGTGAAGGCCAAGGTGAAGGCCGCCGCCCAAGCCGCCTAAGGCTTACCGGCTTCCAAGGCCGAGAATTTCGAAAGCCCGCCGGGAGCGCTCCCGGCGGGCTTTTCGCGTCAGGGGCCGACGTCGCCATCCCGCCAACGGACATTCAGCCCGCCACCCACCGCGAGTCGACCGCGCTTCGCGACGGCGGGGCGGCGCCAGGAGCGGACGTTGGTGCGCCTCCAGAAATGCGACGTTCGCAGGAGGCGCGTCGCGCGCTTCGGCCAATTGTCGTCGGCACACCGGGGGGAGTCTGTCGCCCTGCTGACCGTTTTTGACGCAGGTTTGGATTATCTCTGTTCCGACGGTCATGTTTTCGGCTAAAGGCACGCGCCTGAATTTACATACCCGGCATTAACTAAGACTCGCGTTATCCTTGCGAGGCTATCAGAGAAAGGGAGCGCTCCGATGACGATCCGGCACATTCTCGCGCTCCTGGACTCCCATGCCGAGGGTGACGAGGAGCGCCTGCTGTCGATCGCGCTGTCGATCGCCGCCAACGAGGCGCGCGCCGGCCATGCCGACGACGCCAACGCCTTGAAGAAGGCCGTTCAGCGCCTGCGCGACGCCCGCCGGCCAGCGCCGATGGCTGCAGCGCCGATCCCGCTGGCGCGCCCGCGCGGCGAGCTGCAGAGCATTGTCGAGAGCAGCTACCCCAAGACGCGCCTGTCGGGCATGGTCCTGGCCCCGGCGACGGCCGATAAGTTGTCGCGCGTGGTCCGCCAGCAAGAGGCCCGCGTCACCTTGCGCGAGCATGGACAGACCCCGGCCAGCCATCTGCTGCTGATCGGCCCGCCCGGCACCGGCAAGACCATGACGTCGGCGGCACTGGCTGCGGAACTGCGCCTGCCGCTCTTCACCATCAAGATGGAAAGCGTGTTCAGCCGCTATATGGGCGAGACGGCCGGCAAACTGCGCCTAGTATTCGACCAGGTCGCTAGCGTACGCGGCGTCTATCTGCTCGATGAGTTCGACGCCGTGGGCGCGCGCCGCGGCGACCCGAACGACGTAGGCGAGATGCGGCGGATCCTCAATTCGGTGCTCTCCTTCATGGAAGAACCCAACAGCACCGACAGCATTGTCGTGGCCGCCACCAACCACGTCGAGGTTCTCGACCACGCTCTAGCGCGCCGCTTCGACGAGGTTATCGAGTACAGCCTGCCGACGGCCGACGAAGGCATGGCGATACTCAAGACGCGTTTGGGCAAGTTCAAGCTAGCGGCCAAGGCCATGAAGGGCCTGCGCGAGGACCTTGGCGGCCTCAGCCAAGGCGAGATCGTGCGCGCCGCCGACTCGGCCGTGCGCGAGGCCATCCTGGACGGCCACCCCGAGATTTCTGCCGATCACCTGACCGCCATGCTGCGTGACCGCAAGGCCTTCCGAGATCGCTTCCATACCGTGTCTTGAGCCAAGCTTCACAACCGCCGATGATCGGTTCTCCCGAATCGCGCGGAACGCTCAATGGCTGGGCAAGACTTCGACGGTCACCAATCTCCCCATCTGACGCTGGACGGCGTGCGCCGGGAGGCGGCTTACGCCTTCCCTAAGCGGAAGATGGAGATCAAGCCGATCAAGGATAACGTTATTCATGGCGCGGCGCTGCTCGAGCAGCTGGCCGCCGCGCTACCACGACTGCCCCTTGCCGGCGCGGACGCCCGGCTGCCCATCGCCGGATTGAAACCAGGCGTGTTAGTGACCTTGGCGACGGAAGCGCCCAACAGCGATCGCAAGGGCCCCAGCAAGATTCCGCTATCGTTCGAGCTGCCGGGTCAGGACGTGGTCATCCTCAGCTCGCGTCGAACCGAGGGGCGCGCCGAGGAGTCGATCGTCTTCGTCCCTGACGACGCTCGGCATGGTCTGACGCGACGGCTCCAAGAGTACGCCGCGCAAGGCCTGCGCAATAGTCCGCCCAAGCACATCGCCGAGTTCGAGAAGATCGAGCGCATCGCCGCAGCCGAGACCTCGAAGTTGTTCAACGCTGGCACGAACTTCGACGATCCGGCGCCGCGCTGGTGGGAGTTGTGGATCCGCAAGCTCGAGGGCGTGCCTGGCGCGGTGATTCGCGCGGCTCAGAACGCCCGGATCGACGTTCATCCCCAGCGGTTGTTCTTCCCCGACACTACGGTGGTGTTCATCCACGCCGCCGCCCGCCAGGTGCTGGCCTTTGCCTCGCGTGTGCCCGGAGCGATCGAGGAGGTACGCCCGGGGCTCGGTACCATCGAGCCTTTCCTGATGCTGGGCGAGAAACGGGTCACACAATTTGACTTCGTCGATGACCTAGCTGGACGGATCATCCCCGCGCGCTCCGGCGCGCCGACGGTCTGCGTCATGGACACTGGCGTCGCCAGCGCTCATCCGTTGCTGGTGGATGGCCTTGCAGCCGCTACCGCAGTGGACGCTGCCTGGGGCGCCGAGGACCACTACCGGCATGGTGGGCATGGCACGAGCGTGACCAGCCTAGCGCTGCTGGGCGATCTCGAACACCCGATGAGCGATGGCCGGGTCATCGAACTCACCCATACCGTCGAGTCAGTGAAGCTGCTGCCGCCGCCCGGCTTCTCCCCGACGCCGCCTCCGAGCTACGGCGTGGTCACTCAGGCGGCGGTGGGGATCATCGAGACCGAACGCCCCGGCCCTGAGCGGGCTTTCTGCCTGGCCAGCTGCCATCCCGACGCCGACGCTAGTCGACCCAGTTCCTGGAGCGGCGCGATCGACCAAATCGCCGCCGGCTCCATGGCCGGGGAGCGGGAGTTCACCAGGGACGCTACCGAGACGCCGAAGCGCCTAGTGCTTGTCGCCGCCGGCAATGTCGTCGGCAGCCTCGCCAGCGAAGTGGACGAAGGCGCTCCGATCAACGATCCGGCCCAGGCCTGGAACGCTCTGACGATCGGTGGTTACACAACCAAGATCGAACTTACCGAGGAAAACCTGGCTCCGCTTCGTGGGGCCAACGAGGTCAGTCCGTACAGTACCTGCACGCGAGGCCTGCCGACCGATCTCCTGCCGATCAAGCCCGAGGTGATGTTCGAGGCCGGCAACATGGCGGTCGACGCGCTAGGCTTCTGCGATTGGCACCCAGCGCTATCGCTTCTGGCGGCCAGCAACGCCGTCGAGACCGAGCCTCTTGTCCCATTCTGGGCGACGAGCGCGGCGGTGGGTGTGGCCGGTCACTTCGTGGGCCAGCTGCAGGCGGCGCTGCCGGGTCTATGGCCTGAAACCTACCGTGCCCTGGTCGTGCAGTCGGCCCGCTGGCCCGAACCCATCCGCAGCCGGCTGATCGGCAGAGGCAAGAGTTGGAAGGCCGGGAAGGCAGCCTTAGCCGAGCGACGAGCCGTCTTGCGTCAAGCCGGGTTCGGCGTTCCCCAGCTCGACGCGGCCATCGCCTCGGCCAAGAACGACTACACAATGATCGCCCAGGCCGAAATCCAGCCCTATGCAGCCGGGGCGAACGGCGGGCCGCCGGTCTACAACGCCATTCACTTCTACGACTTGCCCTGGCCCAAGACCGCCTTAGCCGACCTGAAGGACAAGGCCGTGACGCTGCGGGTGACGCTCTCGTACTTCATCGAGCCGAACCTGACCGGTAAGGGGGCCACTCGGCCGGAGACCTATCGCTCGTTCGGACTGCGCTTCACCATGAAGAAGCGCGACGAGACCGAAGAAGAATTCCGCAGCCGTTTGAGCCAAATCGAGGCCGCCGAGCACGATGACGAGGCGCTCGATGAAGACGAGGACGAAGATCTAGAGGCGGTCGCCAACGAGGGCGATGGCCAAGCCGAGGATAGGAAGAAGACCCAGACATCGAAATGGCTCATCGGCCCTGGAGCGGTCTCGGCCGGCTCGCTGCACTGTGACATCTGGCGCGGCAAGGCCTCGGACCTCGTTGACCACGACGCTATCGCCGTTCATCCGGCGCCCGGTTGGTGGAAGAGCCACGGCGGCAAACGCCGCTTCGGCGACAGCGGGCGCTATGCCCTCGTGTTGTCGATTTCGGCCGATGGCGCAGAGGTCGACCTTTATGCCGAGGCTGCAAACGTGCTGACGACCAAAGCTGCGCTCATCGATCTGGAGACCTTGATCGGCTGATTATGCCCGCCTCATCTTCCATGCGATTAGCAGACCTTCCGAAGGGAAGCGATGAGTCAAGGATCTCCCCAAAGTCCCCCTCACCGCAAAAAAGCAAAACCCGCCGCGACCTGTGCCGCGGCGGGTTTTGAACGCTTGGTACTTTGGATCGCGGCTTAGCGGGCCGAGATGGCGCCCGAATTGGCCGTGTTGTAGGCGGTCAGGGCCGGGTTGTTGATCTTGGCGACCGCGTCGTTGACCGAGGCGCGGATGCAGGCCGGGTACAGGTAGCCGGCCAGGGCTTCGCCACGAACGTCGTGCCAGCAGACCGACGAGGCGGCCTTGACGATTTCGGCGTGGACTTCGGCGGCCGACTTGCCGGCGACCTTGACGCGCATTTCAGCGGCCGAAGCCGGGGCGGCGACGGTCAGGGCGAGGGCCGAGGCGGCCATGGCGATGGTGCGGATCATTTCGATGCTCCGAAAGGGGGTTGTGAGCAACCACCTCCAGACGCGTTCCTCTGACGATCCGGCCAAGGTCTGAACGCCCGCCTGCGTCGTCGTCATCGGCTATAGCGACGTTCGTGTGACTGATCAACGATTATGTTGCGCTGCACCCTAAATGGGGACGGTCGCGCCAAGCGCGCGCGAAAAGCCGTCATCGGCGGCGCCAAGCCGATCAAACCGGCGGCAAAAAGCCCTCGGGGCGGCAGTCCCGAGGGCTCTGGCGTCGCGGTTGAGCGACCTTAGCGCGACGAGACGCGCATGAGATAGGTGGCGCGGCCCTGGGCCTTGTCATAGGCGACCAGATCGCGGCTGTGGGCGCGGCGGACCGCGTCGCGGGTGACTTCGCGCACGCAGTAGGCGGCGAAATCGGTCGGAACGGCGGGGCCGTCGGCCAGATCTTGCTGGCACAGCTGCTTGGCGGCTTGGACGATGTCGGCGTGGACGGCCGGGGTCGAGCGGCCGGCGACCTTGACGGCGATCTCGGCGGCGCTGGCCGAGGTGGCGGCGGTCGTGGCCATCAGGGCCGAGATGGCGATAACGAGCAGACGGATCATGTGGGTAGTCCCGGAAAGGAGGTTGGGTTCAACCGCCTCCCGGCGCGTTCCTCTGACGGCCCCCGGGTCTCGCCTCGTCGTCCGTCGCCGTCAGAGATGCATGACAACGTTGTCTGCTGCAAGTGCGAAAGCGCCACTTCGGTGAAAAAATGTTAGCGGTAACATATCGTTGCCAACGAAACCAATTCGGGGCGGCCTCGCACCCCGCCCGCCCCCGCGCGCTCGGCCCTTGAAATAGGGTCGCCAGCACGCGAGACTTTCCCGACGGCCTTATTGGAAACCGAGATGAGTTCTTCTGGACCGACGTTCGCGCGGCGCGCCTTGCTGGCCGGATCCGCGGCGCTGACCGTCGGCGGCGGAGCGACAGCGGCCCGCGCCCGACCGCCAGCCCGGTGCTTGGACGAGGATGCCGCCTGGATCCCGTCGGACGACTTGGTTCAGGAGCTTCCGCGCTTCATGCGCATCGCCGGGGTCCCCGGCGTCGCCATCGCGGTCATCGATCGCGGAAAGCTCGCCTGGAGCCGCGGCTTTGGCGTGAAGAACATTCTCACCCGCGACCCGGTGCGGGAGGACACGCTGTTTGAAGCCGCGTCCATGACCAAGCCGGTCTTCGCCTATGTCGTGATGCGGCTGGTCGATGAGAAGCGCCTGGACCTCGACACGCCGCTCGTCGCGTACCGCCGGCCCGGGTATCTGGGGGATGACCCGAATCTGGAACGGATCACGGTCCGGCACGTGCTGGCGCATTCGACCGGCTTGCCCAACTGGGCCACCGGACCGCTCGTCACGACCAAGGCGCCGGGAACAAGCTACACCTATTCGGGCGAAGCCTTCGTCTGGCTCCAGTTGGTCGTCGAGTCGATCATGGGCATGGGCCTTGGCGACGTGATGCAGGCCAAGCTGTTCGAGCCGGCCGGCATGTCTCACAGCGGCTTCGGCTGGGACGAACGGATCGCCAGGTCGGCGGTCTTTGGCCATTCCGAGCCTCCGGAGGGCGAGGAGACGCTTCCGCCCCAGCCCACGCGCGAGCTGGGCGACCGGCTGCTTGGGGTCGCTTCGCGGTGGCGCAAGCCGATCGCGTCATGGACCTACGAAGAGTCGATCGCGGCGATGCGCGAGATCGACCCAAAGACGGCGCCGTCGACGCACGACCTGCTGGTCAATTCGGCCGGCGGGCTCCTGACGACGGCGTCCGACTACGCGAAGTTCATGCGGCTGATGATCGACCGGCCGACACGGGCGGACTGGGAGATCAGCGATGCTTCGCGGCGAGCGATGCTCACCCCTCTGCTCGACATCCGCGGACGCGACATTTCGCGCGGACTGGGTTGGGAACTCGAACAATCCTCGGGGGGCCCGCTGTTCCAGCACAGCGGCAGCAACTACGGGATCTTCAAGACGCTGGGCGTCGGCGACGCCCGCCGCGGACGCGCGATCGTCGTCTTCACCAACGCCGCGAACGGCAATGCGCTCGCGGCCCGGATCGTTCGGGAGGCGACGGGGATCGACCGGCTGAAGTCGTTGATCTAGTCGGCTTATCCTCGTCCCCTCGCGGCGGGAATGACGCGCCCCTAGTGACGCCCGCGCTTTTTCTTGATCGGCTTGGGCGGAAGCGGCGGCGGGCTTGGCGGGGCGACCCAGTCGAAGGCCAGCAGCAGGGTGCGCTGGTTGTTTCCCACCGCCTGATCGTCCGAAACCAGATAGAGCCGCGTCCCGCCCGACGGGGAGCGGGTCAGGGCCACGCCCTCGAAATTGTCGCGGATCAGCGACCCTTCCAGATGCAGGGCGGCGGTGATGCGCTGCTGGGCGGCCGGCTTGGTGGGGTCGGAGATGAAGCGGACGATCGCGCGCCAGCCGCGGATCGGGTCATAGCCGCGATGCAGGGTGGCGACCGCGCCGCCTCCGAAGGCGGCGAAGCCCGTCAGGCCCCAGGTGAAGTCCGGGCCCGACTGCGGCGGCGCGGACTGGCAGGCGCCGGCCAGGTGGCACAGCCAGACCTCGCCCTCCTCGCCGCCCACCAGATAGGCGTCCGGACCGGCGGCCGGATAGGCCGTCAGGGCCTCCATGCCCTCGTTGTCGGGAAAGACGGTGGCGGGTTTGGGAACCGGGCGCGGCGTCCCCCAGCTTCCGTCGGCCTGGGTCGGGTAGAGCCAGATGCGGTGGTTGCGCTCGAAGCTGACCAGGCGATCGCCATTGGGCAGGATGGCCAGGCCCTCGGCGTCGGTCTGCGTCTTGCCGCCCTGGATCGGCTGGCCGTCCAGGCCTTTCAGCGGCCACAGCTTGCCGTCGGTCAGGCCGGCCAGGCGGCCATTGGCGTCCAGCTGAAGCTTGGCCTCGAAGACATCGCCCTCGTCGGTGATCGCCGTCAGCTGGCCGTCGCCGCCGATGGCCAGGTCCGACAGGCCGTGCAGCCGGCTGGTGCTCGTGCTGGTCAGCACCAGGCCGCCGGCATAGGTGAAGCCGCCGTCGACGGTGACGCGGGCGGGGTTGGAGGCGTCCAGCGGCGCGGGCGTGGCGGTGACGCTGATCTCCGGCCCGGCCTTGACCGGCGCGGGCGGCGTCTGGACCACCGGCGGCGGGCGCTTGGGCGTGCACTGGGTCGCGAAGCCGGACAGGCCGCCGATCAGCGCGAAGACCAGCGCCGAGCGCGGTCCGATCACGCCGGAACCTTGCCGGACTTGGCCGGCTTGCCCGTTTGAGACGTCTGGGGCGTCACGACCGGCGGCGGGGCCAGCAGGCCGCGCGTTCGGGCGATCTGGCGCGGCTCTTCCTCGAACAGGGCCGCCAGCTGCTCGACCAGCACCCCGCCCAGCTGCTCGACATCGACGATGGTGACGGCGCGGCGGTAGTAGCGGGTGACGTCGTGGCCGATGCCGATGGCGATCAGCTCCACGGGGCTCTTGCCCTCGATTTCAGCGATGACCTGGCGCAAGTGACGCTCCAGATAGTGGCCGGAATTGACGCTCAGAGTGGAGTCGTCCACCGGGGCGCCATCCGAGATCACCATCAGAATGCGGCGCTGTTCGGGCCGGGCGATGATCCGCTGGTGCGCCCACATCAGGGCTTCGCCGTCGATGTTTTCCTTCAGCAGGCCCTCGCGCATCATCAGGCCCAGGTTCTTGCGAGCCCGGCGCCAAGGCGCGTCGGCGGCCTTGTAGATGATGTGGCGCAGGTCGTTCAGCCGGCCCGGGGCGGGAGGCTTGCCGGCCTTGATCCATTCGTCGCGGCTGGTCCCGCCCTTCCAGGCCCGGGTGGTGAAGCCCAGGACCTCGGTCTTGACCCCGCAGCGCTCCAGCGTGCGGGCCAGGATGTCGGCGCAGATCGCCGCCACCATGATCGGCCGCCCGCGCATCGAGCCGGAATTGTCGATCAGCAGGGTCACGACCGTGTCGCGGAATTCCTGGTCCTCTTCCTGCTTGAACGAGAGGGGCGCGGTCGGGTCGATGATCACCCGCGTCAGGCGGGCGACGTCCAGCATCCCTTCCTCGAGGTCGAAGGTCCAGGCGCGGTTCTGCTGGGCCAGGAGGCGGCGCTGCAGCTTGTTGGCCAGCCGCGAGACGACGCTGGAGAGGGCGGTCAGCTGCTGGTCCAGATAGGCCCGCAGGCGCGTCAGCTCCTCGGCGTCGCACAGGTCCTCGGCGTCGACGACCTCGTCGTGGGCCGTGGTGAAGATCTTGTATTGCGGTTCGCCGCCCTGGGACTGGCCGCTGTCGGGACGGGCCGGCTTGGCGCCGTCGCCCATCTCGGGCTGTTCGTCGGACTCGTCGGGCTCGCCGTCCTGGTCCGACTGGACCATCTCCTCGTCGCCGGCCTCGGTCTCGCGGTCCGAGGCCTCGCTCTCCTGGGGCTGGGAGCCCTCCGGCTGCTCGCCTTCGCCCTCGCCCTGATCCTCGTCGGCGTTTTCGGTCGGGCTTTCGTCCTCGTTACCGTCGTCCTCGTCGGCGCTTTCGGTCGCGTCCGACATTTCCTCGCCCAGGTCGAGGTCGCGCAGGATGTCGCGGGTCACGCGGGCGAAGGCGGCCTGATCGTCGATCGAGGCGGCCAGACGGTCCAGGTCCTTGCCCGCCCGGGCCTCGATGTCGCTTCGCAGGATATCGACCAGCGCCTTGGCGCCGTCCGGCGGGGCGTCGCCGGTCAGGCGCTCGCGCACCAGCAGGCCCAGGATCTCGGCCATCGGGGCGGACTGGCGGTCGGTGGCGACGGCGCGGGTCAGGCCCTGCTTTTCCAGCCGCGCCTCGAGGGCGGCCGTCAGGTTGGCGCGGACGCCGCCCAGGGCGTTGGCGCCGATGGCCTCCAGCCGGGCCTGCTCGATCGACTCGAACGCCGCCTGGCCATCGGGCGAGGCCGGACGGGCGCGGGCGTGGGCCATCGGGTCGTGGTGGGCCAGGCGCAGGGCCATCTGGTCGGCCAGACCCCGGATGCGGGCGGCCTCCTTCGAATTGAGGTCGCGCGGCGGGTGAGGCAGCACGGCGCGGTTGCCCAGAAGCTGCGGGCCGTCCCCCGAAAACACGACCTCCAGGTCTGGCGTCTCGGCGAGCGAGCGCGCGGCGTGCGCCAGCGCGCGCTTGAAGGGTTCGGTCGGGCTTTCGGGCTTGGACGCCATGGCTTCCGAGTTAGCGGCCCGCGCGGGCGAAAACAAGGAACGGCGTGCGCGGAAGGAACGTTGATTTTCCGACGGCGCCGCTAGGGCGCCGCCTTTGGGATTTTCCGCCGGCGCCGCTCACGCGCCTTCGAGAGGAAACGCAAATGCTGAAATGGGCCATCATTCTCGCCGTCGTCGCCCTGATCGCCGGGGCGCTGGGCTTTACCGGCGTCGCGGGCGCGGCCGCGGGCGTCGCCAAGATCCTGTTCTTCCTGTTCCTGATCGGCTTCGTGATCATGCTTGTGCTGGGCACCACGGTGTTCAAGGCCGTGACCGGTCCGAAGTAGGTCCGACCGACTTCCTCCCCCGCGATGCGGGGGAGGTGGTCCAGAGGACCGGAGGGGGCGAGCTCGGCATATGTCCAGTTAGCCCCTCAGCCGCTTCGCGACATCTCCCCCGCATCGCGGGGGAGCATCCCGCGCGCGCTCACTTCGCCGCGTATGCCGCCGCCTGCCGATCGACGAGCGCCACCAGATCCCCCATCTCCAGGTTCACGTCGATCAGGTGCAGGCCCCAGTCCTTGAGCACCGCGCCGCCCACGACGACGTCGCCCGTGATCTCGTCGGTGCGCGGGTCGGCGGGATCGGCGTTCACCTTGACCGACAGATAGGTGAAGCCGCGCTCGCTGGCGCAGCGAGCGGAAAGCAGACCCGGCAGGGCGACGAACGGCGTCGTCACCGTCACGCCCGTGGCGAACGGCTTGGGCGCCTGGCCCGAGACCGCGCCGAAGCCCTTAGCGCTCAGATACGACCGAAGCGGAACCTCCTCGGTGGAGGCCTTGCCCGCCAAGAGGGCGGCGGGGTTCACGCAGCCGGCCGGATGGCCCTGCGCGTCGGTGACGCCAAAACGGCTGTTGGCCGGCGGCGGGCTGGTCTCGCGGAACGAGACATAGGTGACGATGCAGCCGGCCTGGTCGGCCTTGGCGCACAGGGGGATCGAGCCGTACTTGCCATCGACGACCGGCGTGGTCATGCCCAGGATCAGGGCCGAGATCATCCGCTTCTGGGCCGGCTTGCCGTCGATCTCCTGCTTCAGCAGGGTCTGCAGCACCCGTGAACCCTGGCTGTGGCCGATGAGGACCACGCCCCTTGCCTTACCATCGGGCCCCTTGTTCTCGTGGGTCAGATACCAGGTCCAGGCGTCGCGCACGTCGCCGTAGGCCAGGGCGCCGTCGCCGGGCGAGGGCTGGCCCATCATCACCGCGCGCAGGGCCGCCAGGGTCACCTGGCGGTACATCGGCGCGAACACCCGACACTTGCTGGTAAAGCGCGCCAGCTGCTGCTCGACCACCATGCGCTCCGAGGCGGTGACGGTCATGTCGCTGTTGCCGGTCGGCTGGGCCGAGACCGTCGGATAGACGTAGAAGCAGTCATAGGCCGGCGCGGCGGCGGGCTTGAACGTCTCGGTCGCCGTCTTGCCGTCGGCCTGGATGATGGTCGTGGTCTGGTCGACGGCGCAGGCGTCCTGGCGGCCGGGCCAGCACAGCCAGTTCTCGGTCTTGCCGTAGTCGTTGGGCGCGGGGGCGGGCGCGGGCGTCTGGGCCAGGGCTCCGCTTCCCGCGGTCAAGGCCGCCGCCAGGGTCCAGGCGAGCCACGTCGTCTTCATCGGTTCCTCCCTGGCGTTCAAACGCCCGTTTCGAGCGAGCATGTCCAAAACAGACGCGATCGCCAAGGGACTTTGGCGCGGAGGTTGCGAAACACCGTCCGATCGTTCCGCTCTGGGACAGTGAAGCTTTGCGACGGAGTGGTCGATGACGCTCAAGACCCTGCTCCTTGTCGGCGCCGCGACGGCGCTGGCGAGTGTTTCGGTGATCCAACCGGCCTTGGCCGACGGCTTTCCCGGCGCGCCGGTTCGTCACGCGCCTGTCCCGAAACGGCACGCGCCCAAGCCGCGGGTCAGGATCGTCTATGTCGATCGCCCGGTCGTCGTGGAAAAGAAGGTCACGGTCTATGTGGATCGCCCGGTGACCGTCGAGAAGGTGGTCGAGAAGCCGGTGATCGTCGAGCGGCCCGTCGTGGTCGAAAAGCGCGTGGACGTGCCGGTCGAGCGGATCGTGGAAAAGCCGGTCTATATCGACCGTCCCGTCGATCGGATCGTTGAAAAGCGCGTCGAGGTGCCCGTCGAACGCATCGTCCAGGTTCCGGTGGAGAAGATCGTCGAGAGGCCGGTCTATATCGATCGGCCCGTGGATCGGATCATCGAAAAGCCCGTCGAGCGGATCGTCCGGGTTCCGGTCGAAAAGATCGTCGAGAGGCCGATCTATATCGATCGTCCCGTCTATGTGGATCGCCCGCCGCCGCCTCGGTGGTCCTGCGATTGCGGCCCGGAGACCCGCGAGGAAAGCCGCGAGCGCTCATCCTACGAGGAGAGCCACGAGAGCGTGTCCTATAGCGGCGGATACGCCGTGTCGCGCTACGGGGTCGGGGGCGGCTGGAATCCCACGGCCGCCGGATCCAGCGGCTGGGGTTACGCCGTCGAGCCGCCGCCCCTGCCGATGGGCTATGTCGGCCGGCCGTCAGGCGGACGCGGCGGCGGCTATGTTGGCGGCTACGCGGGCGGGTATGTCGGCGGCTCCGCGTCGGGCTCGGCCTCGGCGAGCGCGTCGGCCTCCTCGTCCGTCTCGGCGTCGTCATCGGTCCATGTCGGCGGCGGCCAAAGCGGCGGCTGCGGCGGGTGCGGGGGCAGCCGGTACTAGCTAGAGGTTCAACCAGCGTCGGGGGTGCTTGTCGCCCAGGGCGCGGGCCTCGCCTGGCTTGAGGCCCAGCTCGCGCATCCGGTAGGCGACGATCTCGCGCAGGGCCTCGACGGGCTCCTGTCCGGCCACCGGGCTGGACGCCACGGGGCCGGCGTTCATCGCCAGATCCACGGCGGCCCATTCGGCCTGGGCGCGATCGGCCTTGCCGACGGCGAAGTAGTGGCGGACGGGCGCGCGCTCGCCCGCGATCTCGACCATCACGCCGATGACCCAGCCTTGAACGATCATGTCGGCGTCGGGGCGCTGGCGGAACATGAGGCGCATGTAGCGCCGGCTGGCCTTCGCCGAAAGGGGCCTTAGCCGATCAGCTGGAACGCCGCCTGGCTGACCAGGCCCAGAACCAGCCAGGCCGACAGCCCGGCCACGACCACCACCGTCTTGGACATCCGCCGCCTGCGATGGGCGGGAAGGAAACGCACGAACGACATACACGCCTCCATGCCTGGAACCTTGAGCGGCAAGTTAACGCCGCCGGAGGTCTTTGGATGCGTGGCCATTCGCCCGTCACGGGAAGTTGAGGGCGCCGTGACGCGCCGTGTTCGGAACAAAGAAAAAGGGCGGAGCCTCGCGGCCCCGCCCTTCGTCTTTTCAGCTGCTAGCCGACAGGACTTCTTAGAAGTCCATGTCGCCG
This sequence comes from Caulobacter sp. SSI4214, assembly GCF_012184455.1. Taxonomy (NCBI): domain Bacteria; kingdom Pseudomonadati; phylum Pseudomonadota; class Alphaproteobacteria; order Caulobacterales; family Caulobacteraceae; genus Caulobacter; species Caulobacter sp. SSI4214. The sequence goes on from NZ_SZWJ01000008.1 coordinate 26,616, forward strand.
CTCTGGATCGGCTGGGCCGATCCAGATCTCTTTGGAGGATGGGCGACTTTATGGACTTCTTAGAAGTCCATGTCGCCCATGCCGCCGGGCATGCCGCCGCCGGCCGGGGCGGCGCCGCCCTTCTTGGGGGCTTCGACGATCGCGGCTTCCGTGGTGATCAGCAGGCCGGCCACCGAGGCGGCGTTCTGCAGAGCCGTGCGAACGACCTTGGCCGGGTCGATGACGCCGTCGGCGACCAGGTCGACATATTGCTCGGTCTGGGCGTTGAAGCCGAACGAGCTGCTGGCGTTTTCCAGGATCTTGCCGACCACGATCGAGCCTTCGACGCCGGCGTTCTCGGCGATCTGACGGATCGGCGATTGCAGGGCGCGACGGACGATGGCGATGCCAGCGGTCTGGTCGTCGTTGTCACCGGTGACGCCGGCCAGGGCCTTGGAGGCCTTCAGCAGGGCCGTGCCGCCGCCCGGGACGATGCCTTCATCGGCGGCCGCGCGGGTCGCGTTCAGGGCGTCGTCGACGCGGTCCTTCTTTTCCTTCACCTCGACTTCGGTCGAGCCGCCGACGCGGATAACCGCGACGCCGCCGGCCAGCTTGGCCAGACGCTCTTGCAGCTTTTCCTTGTCGTAGTCCGAGGTGGTGTCCTCGATCTGCTTCTTGATCTGCGAGATGCGGGCTTCGATGGCTTCCTTCTCACCGACGCCGTCCACGATCGTGGTGTCGTCCTTGGTGATCGAGACCTTCTTGGCGCGGCCCAGCATGTCGAGCGAGACGTTCTCGAGCTTGATGCCCAGGTCTTCGCTGACGACTTGAGCGCCGGTCAGGATGGCGATGTCTTCGAGCATGGCCTTGCGGCGGTCGCCGAAGCCCGGAGCCTTGACGGCGGCGACGCGCAGGCCGCCACGCAGCTTGTTGACGACCAGCGTGGCCAGGGCCTCGCCTTCGACGTCTTCGGCGATGATCACCAGCGGACGGCCCGACTGGACGACGGCTTCCAGCACCGGCAGCAGCGGCTGCAGCGACGACAGCTTCTTTTCGAACAGGAGGATCAGCGGCTCTTCCAGCTGAACTTCCATCTTGTCGGCGTTGGTGATGAAGTACGGCGACAGGTAGCCGCGGTCGAACTGCATCCCTTCGACGACGTCGAGTTCGGTCTCGGCGGTCTTGGCTTCCTCGACGGTGATGACGCCTTCGTTGCCGACCTTGTCCATCGCCTTGGCGATCATCTCGCCGACTTCCTTGTCGCCGTTGGCCGAGATGGTGCCGACCTGAGCGATTTCAGCGTTGGTCGTGACCTTCTTCGACGAGGCCTTGATGTCCTCGACGGCGATGGCGACGGCCTTGTCGATGCCGCGCTTCAGGTCCATCGGGTTCATGCCGGCGGCGACCGACTTCAGGCCTTCTTGCACGATGGCTTGAGCGAGCACGGTGGCGGTGGTGGTGCCGTCGCCGGCCTTGTCGTTGGTCTTGCTGGCGACTTCACGGATCATCTGAGCGCCGAGGTTCTCGAACTTGTCGGCCAGTTCGATTTCCTTGGCGACCGAGACGCCGTCCTTGGTCGTGCGCGGCGCGCCGAACGACTTTTCGATGACGACGTTGCGGCCCTTCGGACCCAGGGTGACCTTCACCGCGTTGGCGAGGACGTTGACGCCGCGCAGCATCTTGTCGCGCGCGTCGGAGGAGAAATAGACGTCTTTGGCGGCCATTTTAGGTGCCTTTCTGAAAAGAGGTTAGGGGAAGAAAGCGCTCGGGAGCGGGAGGCTTAGGCCTCGACCACGCCCAGGACGTCGCTTTCCTTCATGATCAGCAGGTCCTGACCGTCGACCTTCACTTCGGTGCCCGACCACTTGCCGAACAGGATGCGGTCGCCAGCCTTGACGTCCAGGGCGACGATATCGCCCTTGTCGTTGCGCGCGCCGGGGCCGACGGCGACGACTTCGCCTTCTTGCGGCTTTTCCTTGGCGGTGTCGGGGATGATGATCCCGCCCTTGGTCTTGGTTTCTTCTTCGACGCGCTTCACGAGGACGCGGTCGCCCAGGGGACGAAACTTCATTGTGGTTCTCCGTCGGAACGGTTTCTGTAAAGGCTGCGCTGGACCGGGGAGCGGGCTGTTAGCAGTCGCTCCCATCGAGTGCCAACGTCGGGCGTGAGTTAAGTAGGGCCTCGACGGGAGTCAAGGACGTCGCCCGCGAACTTTTTTTGGCGCGGTTAACGCGGGAGGGCTTCGATGTACGACCACATGGGTCTGGGCGTGACGGATTACCAGCGATCCACGGCCTTTTATGACGCCGCCCTGGCGCCGCTGGGCATTCGCCAGCTCTATGTCGTGCCCAAGGCATTCACCGGCGGCGTGGACGTGGTCGGCTATGGCGTCCAGCGGCCGATGTTCTGGATTTCGGGCGCGGATCCGACCCGCGGCAAGCTGCACGTCGCCTTCGCGGCGGAAACCCGCGCCCAGGTCGACGCCTTCCACGCGGCGGCGCTGAAAGCCGGCGGAAAAGACAATGGTCCGCCAGGACTTCGCCCGCATTACGATAAGGACTATTACGGCGCGTTCGTTCTGGATCCGGACGGTTTCAACGTCGAGGCCGTCTGCCGCGCGCCGGAGTGAAGGGGAGCCCCCTAGGCATGTCGAACTATGTCCTGTCGCTGTTCCTGGCGGTCCTGGCCTGCGTCATTGGCGGAACCCTGGGCGGGATGATCCTGGCGCGGCCGCAGATCATGCTGGAGCTGGCGGGACTGGCCGACGAGGACACGCCCAAGCCGCCGCTGTTCGCCGAGGGCCGCGCCCTGGGCGGCGTGCTGATCGCCAGCCACGGGGTGACGGCGCTCTATCTCGGCTACCAGCCCCGGATCGGCGCGGCCATGGCCCTGGTGCTGGCCATCGCCTGGCTGGGCGCGGCGGCGGGCCGGGCCGCCTCCCTGGCCCTGGACGGCGCGGAGGCGCGGTTCAACCTGGGCTCGATCGTGTTCAACGCCCTGATCGGCCTGACCCTGACCCTGCCGTCGTTCCAGGTCGGCCGGATCATCGTGCGCGGGATGAACCTGGTTTAAAGCGCCCCCTCGTGGGCGAGCAGCCAGCGCTTGCGCTCAATTCCGCCGCCATAGCCGGTCAGCGCGCCGTTCAGGCCGATCACCCGATGGCAGGGTACGACGATGCCGAGCGGGTTGGCGCCATTGGCGTGGCCGGCGGCGCGGACGGCGGCCGGGCGGCCGACGCGGCGGGCGAGTTCCGAATAGGTGATCGTCTGGCCCGAGGGGATCTGGGTCAGCGCCGTCCACACCGCTTGCTGGAAGGCCGTGCCGTTGGTCGCCCAGGGAAGGGTGTTCAGCGCCGCGAACGCGCCGGCGAAATAGGCCGACAGGGCCTCGCGGATCGCGATGGGCGCCGCGCCCGGCTCAGGACGCAGCGGTCCGTAGTGAATCCTCAGCAGGCGATCGAGGCGCTGCGCGTGGTCATCGAAATCCAGCGCCCGCAACGCGCCCGTCTCGTCGGTGACGATCAGCAGCTCGCCGATCGGCGAGGGCGCGCGGTCGAGGACGAGGCGGGCGGGACGACTCATGCGGCGATGGTCGCGCGAGCGGATCAGGTTGTCCGCCCGGAATTTGCGGTTTGCCTAGAGCGTGACGCCGACAGTGGGAACCGGTTACGGCGCGAGTCACGCTCTAAGTATTTGATTTAGAGCCACCCTCCCCCTCGATGGGGGAGGGTTGGGTGGGGGTGACTACGGGGGTTGATGCCGCGCGACGCCGCCGACTCAGCGATCACCCCCATCCCAAACCCTTCCCCCATCAAGGGGGAAGGGCGCTGACTACCGGATCCCCGGCACGTGCAGGGCCGCGTCGCGCTCGGCCTTCTGCTTGTAGGCCAGGTCGCCGTACTTGGACATTTCCATGCGGGCGATGGTGCGGCAGTGCACCTCGTCCGGACCGTCGGCCAGGCGCAGGGTGCGGATGCCGGCATAGGCCTTGGCCAGGCCGTAGTCGGTGGTCACGCCGCCGCCGCCGTGGGCCTGGATGGCGTCGTCGATGATCTTCAGGGCCAGACGCGGCGCGGCGACCTTGATCATCGCGATTTCCAGGCGGGCCGACTTGTTGCCGGCCTTGTCCATCATGTCGGCGGCCTTCAGGCACAGCAGGCGGCACATCTCGATGTCGATGCGCGCTTCGGCGATGCGCTGCTCCCAGACCGAGTGGTCGGAGATGTACTTGCCGAACGCCTTCCGGGTCATCAGGCGCTGGACCATCTTTTCCAGCGCGACTTCCGCCGTGCCGATGGTGCGCATGCAGTGGTGGATGCGGCCCGGACCCAGGCGCCCCTGGGCGATCTCGAAGCCGCGGCCCTCGCCCAGCAGCAGGGCGTCCTCGATCGGCACGCGCACGTCCTTCAGGATCACCTCGGCGTGGCCGTGCGGGGCGTCGTCATAGCCGAACACCGGCAGCATCCGGACGATCTCGATGCCCGGCGCGTCCAGCGGCACCAGGACCTGGCTCTGCTGGCTGTGGGTCGAGGCGGTCGGATCGGTCTTGCCCATCACGATCGCCACCTTACAGCGCGGGTCGCCCACGCCCGAGCTCCACCACTTGCGGCCGTTGATCACATAGTGGTCGCCGTCGCGCTCGATGCGGGTCTCGATGTTGGTGGCGTCGGAGCTGGCCACCGCCGGCTCGGTCATCAGGAAGGCCGAGCGGATCTCGCCGTTCATCAGCGGACGCAGCCACTTTTCCTTCTGCGCCCGGGTGCCGTAGCGCATCAGCACTTCCATGTTGCCGGTGTCGGGCGCCGAGCAGTTGAAGACCTCCGAGGCGAAGCCGACCTTGCCCATCTGTTCGGCGATCAGGCTGTATTCCAGGTTGGTCAGCTGCTCGCCTTCGAACTCGAAGGTGTCGTCGACGTGATGCTGGCCGCTGTGCGGCGGCATGAAGAAGTTCCACAGGCCGGCGGCCTTGGCCTTCTTCTTCAGCTCCTCGACCACCTGGACGACCTTCCAGCGTTCGGCGCCCAGCACGTTCATCTCGGCCTCGTAGGCCGGGACGGCCGGATAGACGTGCTCGTCCATGAACGCCGTCACGCGATCCAGGAAGGCGCGTTGCTTGGGGGAGATGTCGAAATCCATGGCCGTTCCCTCTTCCCGCTCTCTCGTGTCAAACAGTTGTTTGAAGCTTTTGTAGACCGCCCTGACCGGCGCGGCAAGCGCCATGCGCCCGATCGTCGCGCCGAACGCGCCGAACCGGGTTGTCATGTCGGCGCGCCTGGCCGAAAAGACCCCTATGCTGAACCTGACCGCCGATACGCTCGAGGGCCGCTACGTCCGGCTCGAACCCGTCACCGTCGCCCATCGCGACGAACTGAAGGGGGCCATCGACTGCGATCCCGACAGCTGGGAGATCATGTCGGTCAACGGCTGCGGCGAGGGCTTCGAGGACTTCTGGGGCGCGCTGCAAGGCGAGACCGAGCGGGGCGAGCGCATCGGCTACGCCATCCGCCGACTGTCGGACGGCAAGGTGGTCGGCACCTCCAGCTACCTCAATATCCGCAGGCTGCACGGGGGTTTGGAGATCGGCTCCACCTTCCTGAACCCCGACGCGCGGTCGGGTCCGGTGAACCCCGAGAGCAAGCGCCTGATGCTGTCCCACGCCTTCGACAAGGCCGGGGCCATCCGCGTCGAGCTGGTCACCGACGTGCGCAACGCGCGCAGCCAGGCCGCCATCGAGAAGCTGGGCGCCAGCAAGGAAGGCGTGCTGCGCAATCACAAGATCACCTGGACCGGCCACGTGCGCGACACCGCCGTCTTCTCGATCACCGACTACGACTGGCCGGCGATCCGTGAACGTCTGGAGTTCCGCCTCGCCGAAACCTTCGTCTGACGACCTGGCGAAATAAAACGCCGTTCTCTCGACGGTCGTAAGACTTCCAAAAGCATCAGGCGCTAGCGTCGGTCCCCATGACGGCCATCGCATGCCTGCGTATCCTGTTCACGGACGGAGAAAGCCGTCCCGGAGAAGTGCCCAAGCACAAGGCGCAGGGCGTCGCGGACGCGTTCCTGAAAGCCCGCTGGCGCAAGCCGCGCAAGTGCGGGGCCGTGGCGCCCCTGGCCTTCGTCATCGCAGACACGCGCGTCGACCAGCTGGATCCCACCGAGCTGCAGGCCCTGGCCGCCGAGCTCGAAAAGGTTCTGTTCCCCGGCCGCCCGATCGGCACGATCGCCCTGATGAGCTTCGAGGGCGACGAGCAGGCGGTCCTGAAATTCGCCAGCCTGTCGGAGAAGGAGCTGATGGGCCTGATGGCGGGCGAGGGCTATGGCGGCGACGCCGGCCGCGTCCACGTCGTCCGCGCCGACTCCGTTCACCCGCTGCCCTGCACGCGCGAGGAAGCCAAGGCCCAGGCCGCCGAGAAGGCCGCCGCCGCGGCGCCGGCCTTCTCGGCCGACACCCCGCTGGAGACGGTGGTCGCCAATCCGGCCGCCAAGGCGGTGCTGGACAAGGACATGCCGTCGATCTCGACGCACCCGGCCTTCGACCAGTTCAAGGCGATGAGCCTGCGTCAGCTGCAGCCCTACGCCCAGGGCAAGATCACCGACGAGGCCATCGCCAAGGTCGACGCCGACCTGAAGGCCGTCTCCGGCAAATAACGGCCGGCGCTTGGTCCGCCCCCGGACGTCCGCTGTCATGGTCGCGTCGCCGATCTCGCCTAGAGCCTGTCCCGAGACTTGGGGAGACGGGATCATGGCGGGGTTTCGGAGCGCGCTGGTGGCGGCGGCGTTTCTGGCGGCGGGCTCGGCCCAGGCGGCCGACAGGGGCGATCCGACCGACGGCCTGAAGCTGGAGCGGATGGTTCTGGTGATGCGCCACAGCGTGCGCCCGCCGACCAAGGCCGTGGCCACGCCCGCCGGAACGACCGCCCAGCCCTGGGGCGCCTGGACCACGCCCTATGGCGAGCTGACCCCGCACGGCGCGGCCGGCGCGCGGCTGATGGGCGCCTATTACCGCACCTTCCTGGGCGCGCGCGGGCTGTTGCCGCGTGACGGCTGCGCCGCGCCGGGCGATATCGTGTCTTGGGCCAGCGGCAAGTCGCGGGCCATCAAGACCGCCGAGGCCTTCGCCGAGACGCTTCAGCCCGGCTGCGGCCTCAAGGTCGCCCATCCCGACAGCGAGGCGGACGATCCGATCTTCCATCCGGCAGAGGGTATCGACGGCGACATCGCCCTGAAGGCCGCCCTGCGTCAGAAGCCCGGCGTGGCGGCCGAGGCCCGGATTCACGCCAAGGACTTCGCGGTGCTGCAGCGCGTCCTGGGCTGCGATCCGGCGACCAAGGCCGGCTGTGGCGTCGCCGAGAAGCCGTCGCGGCTGACGGCCGCCCAGAACGACACGCCCAACCTGGAGGGCGCGCTGTCGGTGGCCTCGACGGCCGGCCAGACGATCCTTCTGGAATATGTCGAGGGCAAGCCGATGGCCGAGGTCGGCTGGGGCCGCGCCTCCAAGGCCGACATCCAGGCGATGCTGCGCTTCCACGTCGTGAAGTTCCACTACGAGGTTGGCGCGCCCTACATCGCCCAGCGCTACGCCGCGCCGATCGCCAAGGAGATCCTGGCCGCGCTGGACGGCGCGTCCGGAACCGGCGCCAAGCTGACCCTGCTGACCGGCCACGACACCAATATCGCCGCCCTGCGCGGTTTCCTGGACGCGCACTTCACCGCCGCCGACTATCCCCAGGACGATCCGCCGCCCGGCGGCGCGATGGGCTTCGAACTGCTGAAGGGCGGCGACGGCAAGGCCTATGTGCGGGCCTTCTACACGGCCCAGACCATGGATCAGCTGCGCGAATTGCAACCCCTGACCGCCGCCAACCCGCCGGCCCATGCCTATTTCCCGATCCCGGGCTGCGCGGTGAAGGGACAGCCGACCCTGTGTCCGCTCGAGACCTTCAAGGCCATCGTCGGCGGCAAGCTGAAGGCCCCGGCCAGGGATTAGGGGCGTCACAAGCGGATAAAAATAGGCGGCCTTAGTACAAGATCGCCGGCGGCCGCGGCGACAGAGTGCGGGGATCTCCATTCCTCGCCCTTGAAGGACGCCGTCATGACCCTCGTCGCCAAGCCTACGCCTGGTCCGCTGCTGCTCTCGCCGACTGATCACACCCTGATCATGATCGATCACCAGTCGCAGATGGCCTTCGCCACCCACTCGATCTCCGCCACGGAGCTGCGCACCAACGCCGCCCTGGTGGCCCGCGCCGCCGCCGGTTTCGGCGTCTCGACCATCCTGACCACCGTGGCCGAAAAGAGCTTTTCGGGCCCGATCTTCGACGAGATCAAGTCGGCCTTCCCGGACCTGCCAGCCATCGACCGCACCTCGATGAACACCTGGGAGGACGCCAACGTCATCGAACGCGTCAACGCCATCGGCAAGTCGCGCCTAGTGCTGGCGGGCCTGTGGACCGGCGTCTGCATCGTCGGTCCGGCCCTGTCGGCCCTGGCTCAGGGTTTCGAGGTCTATGTGATCGCCGACGCCTGCGGCGACGTCTCGGCCGAGGCCCACGATCGGGCCATGGACCGCATGGTCCAGGCCGGCGTTCGTCCGATGACCTCGCTGCAATACCTGCTGGAGCTGCAGCGCGACTGGGCCCGCACCGAGACCTACGCGCTGACCGCCAACATCGCCCGCACCTATGGCGGCGCCTACGGCCTGGGCATCATCTACGCCAAGACGATGTTCGGCGCCTCCGAAGGACACGCCAGCGCGGCCTGATGCTCAAGCGCTCCGGTTCGCGGCTTTCCGCGGCGGGCCGGAGCTAGCCCTGCTCCAGCGCACGTCTATGTCAATTATGGAAACAATGTATTTCTATCATTTCCATTTATGCGGTTCGGTGTCACGGTCAAAGTCTCCCTGTCAGCAACGACGGGGCGACCGGGAAGCGGTCCTCCACCCGATCAGAGAAGGACCTCGACCATGACCCTCCAAGCCACCGCGACCCCCGGCGCCCGCTTGCTGGAGCCGACCGATCACACCCTGATCATGATCGACTTCCAGTCGCAAATGGCCTTCGCCACCAAGTCGATCGACGCCAGCCTGCTGCGCACCAACGCCGCCCTTGTCGCCAACGGCGCCGCCGGATTCGGCGTCTCGACCATCCTGACGACCGTCGCCGAAAAGAGCTTCTCGGGTCCGATGTTCTCGGAAGTCACCGACGCCTTCCCGGGCAAGACCCTGCTGGACCGCACCTCGATGAACACCTGGGAAGACCAGGCCGTGATCGCCGAGGTCAACGCCATCGGCAAGAAGCGCATCGTGCTGGCGGGTCTGTGGACCAGCGTCTGCATCGTCGGCCCGGCGCTGTCGGCGCTCGACCAAGGCTTCGAGGTCTATGTCATCACCGACGCCTGCGGCGACGTCTCGACCGAGGCCCACGAGCGCGCGGTGACCCGCATGGTCCAGGCCGGCGCCCAGCCGATGACCTCGCTGCAATATCTGCTGGAGCTGCAACGCGACTGGGCGCGCGGCGAGACCTATGACCTGACCACCGGCGTCGCTCGCCAGTTCGGCGGCGCCTATGGCCTGGGCATCACCTACGCCAAGACCATGTTCGGCGCGTCCGAAAGTCACGCCGCCTGATCCCTTCAAGAGGAGCGCCGCCATGAAGCCGTACCTGCTGTCCCTGGCCGTCGGCCTCATGGTGGGCGTCATCTATGCGCTGCTGGGCGTGCGCTCGCCCGCGCCGCCCGCCATCGCCCTGCTGGGCCTCTTGGGCATGTTGCTGGGCGAGCGGATCGTCCCCGCGGCCAAGGCTCTGATCGCCCGGCCGCCGGTCGAGGCGCACGCCAGCGAGCCCGAGCGCGCCGGCCCCCGGCCGGGCTCCTCCGATCCTCAGGCCTGATCCATCCCTTTTCCCTCCCGCGAGAGAGACCCGTCATGACCGACCTGCTGCTCGTCAACGGCAAGATCACCACCCTTGACCGGGGCAACCCGCGCGCCGACGCCGCCCTGATCCGCGACGGCAAGTTCGCCGCCGTGGGCGAGGAGGGTGAGGTCCGCGCCGCCGCCGGTCCGAACCCGACGATCATCGACCTGAAGGGCCGCCGGGTCATTCCGGGGCTGATCGACAGCCACATGCACATCATCCGGGGCGGGTTGAACTACAACATGGAGCTGCGCTGGGACGGCGTGCCGACCCTGGCCGACGCCATGGCCATGCTGAAGAAGCAGGCCGCCAACACCCCGCCGCCCCAGTGGGTGCGCGTGGTCGGCGGCTTCACCGAGCACCAGTTCGTCGAGAAGCGCCTGCCGACCCTGGAGGAGCTGAACGCCGCCGCGCCCGAGACGCCGGTCTTCATCCTGCACCTCTATGACCGCGCCTTGCTGAACGCCGCGGCCCTGCGCGCCGTCGGCTACACCAAGGACACGCCCAATCCGCCGGGCGGCGAGATCGTCCGCGACGCGGCCGGCAATCCGACAGGCCTGCTGCTGGCCCAGCCGAACGCGACCATCCTCTACGCGACCCTGGCCAAGGGGCCGAAGCTGCCGCCGGAATACCAACTCAATTCCACGCGCCACTTCATGCGGGAAATGAACCGCCTGGGCGTGACCGGCGTGATCGACGCCGGCGGCGGCTTCCAGAACTATCCAGACGACTACGCGATCATCGAGAAGCTGCACGCCGATGACGAACTGACTCTGCGGATCAGCTACAACCTCTTCACCCAGAAGCCGAAGGAAGAGCTGTCGGACTTCCAGGCGTGGTCCAAGCAGGTGACGCCCGGCCAGGGCGACGACACCTACCGTCACAACGGCGCGGGCGAGATGCTGGTCTACAGCGCCGCCGACTTCGAGGACTTCCGGGTGGAACGTCCCGAGATGCCGGCCAACATGGAAAGCGACCTTGAGCCGGTGATCCGCCTGTTGGCAGAGAACCGTTGGCCCTGGCGTCTGCACGCCACCTATGACGAGACGATCAGCCGGGCGCTGGACGTCTATGAGAAGGTCAACAAGGACGTCCCGTTCGACGGCCTGCACTGGTTCTTCGACCACGCCGAGACCATCAGCGACCGCAATATCGACCGCATCGCGGCCCTGGGCGGCGGCATCGCCGTGCAGCACCGCATGGCCTATCAGGGCGAGTACTTCATGGAGCGCTATGGGGCCAAGGCCGCCGAGGCCACGCCGCCGATCGCCAAGATGCTGAAGGCCGGGATCCCGGTCGGCGCGGGCACCGACGCCACGCGGGTGGCCAGCTACAATCCGTGGGTCTCGCTGAACTGGCTGGTGACCGGCAAGACGGTGGGCGGTACGCGCCTCTATCCCCCGGCCAATCGCGTCGACCGCGAGGAGGCCCTGCGCCTGTGGACCACGGCCAACACCTGGTTCTCGAACGAGGAAGGCAAGAAGGGCCAGATCGCCGTCGGCCAGCTGGCCGACCTGGCGGTGCTCAGCGACGACTACATGACCGTGCCCGAGGACGAGATTCCGCACCTGTCGTCGGTGCTGACCCTGCTGGGCGGCAAGGTGGTCCATGGCGAGGGCGACTTCACCAAGCTGGCGCCGGTCCTGCCGCCGCCGATGCCCGACTGGTCGCCGGTGCGGACCTTCGGCGGCTATCAGGAGCGTTCGCGGGGCCACGCCCGCGCCCTGGCCTCGGCCTGCGGCTGCGCCAACGCCTGCAACGTTCACGGCCACGACCACGCCGCCGCGCTGGGCCGGGAGGCCCCGACCGCCGACGCGCGCTCGTTCTGGGGCGTGATGGGCTGCGGCTGCTGGGCGGTGTGACCATGATCGCCGCCCGACGCAATCCGCGCTTCGTCGACGCGATCCTGGACTGGCCCGCGACGGCGCCGCTGGCCCGCCTGGCCCTGGTCGGCGCCTATCTGCTGGGCGCGGTGGTCAAGATCACCGATTTCCAGGGCGCCACGGCCGAGCAGGCCCACTTCGGCATGACCCCGCCGGCCTTTTGGGCCGCGCTGACCATCGCCGTCGAGATCCTCGGCCCGCTGCTGATCCTGACGCGCCGCTGGCTTTGGCTGGGGGCGGGGATGCTGGGGGTCTTCACCCTGTTGGCGGCGATCACCGCCAACGCCTTCTGGTCGATGCCCGCGGGCCACGACCGCTTCATGGCGACCAACGCCTTCTTCGAACACGTCGGCCTGATCGGTGGGTTCGTGCTGGTCGCCCTGCTGGACCGTCGGGAGCGCGGCGCATGAACACGACCCCCGTCTCGCCCCGGCCGCCCGGCGACGGCCGCACCGCCGTCCTGGCGGCCTTCACCGCCGGATTCATCGACACGGTGGGGTTCGTGGGCCTGTTTGGCCTGTTCACCGCCCATGTCACCGGCAACTTCGTGCTGATCGGCGCGGCGATCGTCACCCACCACTCGGGGATCGTCGCCAAGCTGCTGGCCTTGCCGGTGTTCATCACGGCGGTCGCCGTCACGAGCCTCCTGATCCGGCGAGGCCGGGACAATCCGCGTCTCGCCATGGGCTATGTCCTGTTTGGCCAGGCCATGCTGCTGATGGCGTTCATGGCCGCCGGCCTGCTCCTGGGACCGTTCCGGAACGGCGATCAGCCGGCCGCGATCCTGACCGGCATGATCGGCGTGGTGGCCATGGCCGTGCAGAACGCCGCCGCGCGGCTGTTGTTCTCGCACATGTCGCCGACCACGGTGATGACCGGGAACGTCACCCAGATCGTCATCGACGTCGTCGACCTGCTGCACGGACCCAGCGCCGAGGCCAGGGCCCGGGTGGGCAAGATGCTGCCGCCGGTCGCGGCCTTCGCCTTGGGGGCCATCGGCGGCGGCCTGGGGTTTGTCGCCCTTGGCTTCTGGGCCGTGGCCATCGCGGTCCTGGCGGTCTTCGCGACCCTGCTGACCCTGATTCCTTTCGACCTGGCGCGCGCCGCGCGGGATGGCCGTCATGGGTGACCTTCGAAAAGGCCTGGCCGGCGCGCTGGTCGGCCTGGCGATGGCCGGCGCCGCCCACGCGGCCGAGGCGCCGCCCTTCAAGCTGATCCGCTCGGACGAGGACTACGGCTATCTGGCCAAGGTCCCGGACAAGACCGGTCTGGACGCTCTACGCTACATCCCGATCGGCGACGCGGGCTATCTGTCGCTAGGCGGCGAGGCCCGGCTGCGGGTCGACTCGATCGACGCCCCGCGCTTTGGCCTGGGCGGCGAGCAGGCCGACACCTTCGCCCTGACGCGCTTTCTGCTGAGCGCCGATCTGCATCTGGGCGACGCCGTCCGCGTCTATGGCGAGCTGGGCGTGCACCGCGACATCGGCAAGAAGGATCCGCCATCGTCCACCGATCGCGACGGTCTCGACGCCCAGGTGCTGTTCGTCGACCTCAAGCCCGCCGACGGGTGGCGCGTGCGCCTGGGCCGCCAGGAGCTGTCGTTCAACGCCACCCAGCGCTTCATCGCCGTGCGCGAGGCGCCCAACATCCGCCAGAGCTTCGATGGCGCGCGGATCACCCGCGAGGCGGGGCCGCTGAAGCTGGACGCCTTCTATCTGGAGCCGGTCCTGATCCAGCAAGGCGCCTTCAACGACACCCGCAATCGCGCCCAGCGATTTTACGGGCTGTATGGTCAGGCGCGTCTGTCGCCCCACGCCAGCCTGGACCTCTACGTCCTGGAACTGGACCGCGACGGGGTGAAGTTCGGGGCCGTGACCGGCGACGAGCGCCGGACCTCGCTGGGCGCGCGCCTGGCCGGGACGCACGGGCCGTTCGACTACGATACCGAGGCCATGCTCCAGGGCGGGCGCTTCGCCGGCCGGACCATCCGCGCCTGGGGCGGCTCGGCCGCCGGCGGCTATACGCTGGCCGCGCCGTGGAGGCCGCGTCTGGGCCTGCGCCTCGACGTCGGCTCGGGAGACCGTAACCCCAATGACGGGCGGCTGGAGACCTTCAATCCCCTGTTCCCCAAGGGGGCCTATTTCAACGAGACCAGCCTGACCAGCTGGAGCAACCTGGTGGCCTTGCGGCCCAGCCTGGGCCTCTCGCCCCGCAAGGACCTGACGCTGGAGGCCAGCTACATGATCCGTCGCCGCGAGACCGGCGAGGACGCCATCTATCTGCAGCCCAGCGCGGCCCTGGCGCCGGTGGGGAACGATCACGCCAAGGCGGTCGGCGACGCGGCGGTGCTCGACGCGACCTGGCAGGCCACGCGCAACCTCAAGATTCAAGGGCAGCTGGCCCATCAGTCGGCGGGCGAGGCCGTGCGACGGCTTGGCGGCCACGCCGTCGACCTGGCGGCGCTGTTCGTCCAACTGCGCTTCTGACCGTCGTCGTCCGCCCGGATCTAAGCCGAAGTCCTTCTTAGCCGCTCGGCCCGAAAGCCGATCCGTTCGCGAAATGTAACTCAATCGCCGCGCGTAGGGCCGAGCTTCGGCGCCCCTTTGCCTCCGGAGGCAGGTCGGCGAACGGCGTTCATTTGTCATAAAAATGGACGTAAATCGGCTTGAAAAAGATTGTCAGCGCTGTCATTTTGCCGTTGCGACAGATCAATACCGATGTTACCGCTAACTGGTCTCTCGTGCCCTGGTTGATCACGGGTCGAGAACGGGAAGAGGGGCCGGAGCTAATTCCGGTCCGTAACAATAACATCGCCCCGCAGGGGCTTTTTAGGGGGAACGGCTATGAAGCGGCTTCGTCGCTTGCACGCGTCTGCCTCTTGCGTCGCCATCACGGCGGCCGTGCTCGCCACGCCGGCGTTCGCACAACAGGCGCAGGACAATCAAAACACCGTCGACCAGGTCATCATCACCGGCATCCGGGCGTCGCTGGAGCGGTCCATCGCGATCAAGCGCGACAACAGCGGCGTGGTCGACGCGATCTCCGCCGAGGACATGGGCAAGTTCCCGGACACCAACCTGGCGGAGTCGCTGCAGCGGATCACCGGCGTGTCGATCGACCGGACCAATGGCGAAGGCTCGCAGGTCACGGTCCGGGGCTTCGGACCCAGCTTCAACCTGGTGACCCTGAACGGCCGCTCGATGCCCACAGCGAAGGTCGCCGCGGTCGGCGGCGATCAGTCCTCGGATAGCGCGGCCGGCACCAGCCGTTCGTTCGACTTCTCCAACCTGGCCTCGGAAGGCGTCACAACGCTGGAGGTCTACAAGACTGGCCGCGCGGCCGTGCCGTCGGGCGGCATCGGCGCCACGATCAACGTCAAGACCCGTCGCCCTCTGGACAACGCCAAGCCCGGCCTGACCGGCAGCATCGGCGTCAAGGGCGCCTATGACACCAGCATGGACAAGAAGGTCGACGACTTCGGCAGCAAGATCACGCCGGAGGCCTCGGGCCTGGTCAACTGGGTCAATGACAACGAGACCTTCGGCGTCACCCTGTTCGGCAGCTACCAGAAGCGTGACTTCACCAGCCGTTCGGCCACCTCGAACGACTGGAACATGCGCACGTTCGCCCAGTTCAACGACCCGGCCAACGGCTTCGTCCGCGCCGGCGGCGCGACCCAGATCGTTAACGCGCCTAGCAATCCCAACACTCTTGTCGCGATCCCGAACGACAGCCGCTATCACTTCGCCCAAGGCGAGCGCGAGCGGATCAACGGTCAGGCCTCGGTGCAGTACCGCCCGGTGGAGAACTTCAAGGTCACGCTGGACGGCCTCTACGCTCAGAACAAGCAGTTCGAGCGTCGCAACGACAGCTCCAACTGGTTCAACCGCCCGTTCGACAAGGTCGTCTTCGACACCAATCCCGTCGTCGCCACCGCCCTGCTGACCCAGGAAACGCTGAGCGGCACCAAGGACATGGGCTTCGAACAGCAATATCGGGCGACGAAGGACACGCTGAAGTCGATCGGCCTGAACGCCGATTGGGACGTCACCGACAAGTTCAAGCTGACCCTGGACGGCCACATCTCGAAGGCCGATAGCCGGCCCGACGCCTCGAACGGCGCCAGCTCGACCGCCGTCGCCATCGGGGCGCCGATCATCGCCTCGCACCAGGTCGACTATAGCGGCGAGATCCCGGTCCAGACGTTCACGATCAACGACGCCGCGCCGCGCGGCAACGGCAACGGCAAGCTGGACATCGGCGACCTCGGCAGCCAGGTGGCGCGCACCTGGGCCGAGCGCCAGCGCCAGGACGTCAAGGAAATCCGCCTCGACGGCCGTTGGGACCTGGACGACAAGGGCAGCCGCTTCGATTTCGGGGTCGACTACCGCACGTCGAAAATGATCCAGACCAACATCCAGACCCAGCAAGACCTTGGCACCTGGGGCATTTCGGCGCCCGGCGACGTCCAGAAATACGCGGGCAGCCTGGTCAAGCAGTTCTGCCTGGCCTGTCAGTTCGACGATTTCAATCCCAAGCAGAGCGGCCCGGGTCTGGTGTCGTTCCGCGCCAACGCCCTTGACCTCTACAACGCCCTGTCGCCGGTCTATAAGGCGGTCAACCCCGTCCAGGTCACCGGTCAGGACGACAATCGGGTCAAGGAAGACATCGCCGCGGCCTACGCCCAGGTCACCTGGAAGGCCGAACTGGCGGGCATGCCGACCGAACTGGTCACCGGCGTCCGATACGAGACCACCAAAACCAAGTCGACCTCGCTGGTCCGCGTGCCCAGCAACATCATCTGGACGGCCGACAACGACTTCAGCGTCATTGCCGGCAACACCTATCAGCCGGTGTCCGGCAAGGGCAGCTACCATAACTTGTTGCCGTCGATGGACTTCCGCATCGACCTTCGTGACAACTTGACCGGCCGCTTCTCGTTCAGCCGCACCATCGCGCGTCCCGAGTATGGCAACCTGTTCGCCTCGGCCTCGATCCCTGGAAACCCGAACCGCCCGACCGCCAACGGCGGCATCCCGCTGGGCGCGAGCGGCAACCCCGGCCTCGCTCCGCTGATCTCGGACAACTTCGATGTTTCGCTGGAGTGGTACTACAAGCCCAGCAGCTACATCTCGATCGGCTTCTTCGACAAGCAGGTGACCAACTTCGTCGGCACCGGCACGCAGATGCAGAACCTGTTCGGCCTACGTGACGCCAGCGCGGCGGGGCCGGGCAGCCGGTCGGAAGCGGCCAAGAACGCCCTGTCCGGCATCGGCGCCAGCCAGACCGACGTCAACCTGTTCACCATGACGGCGCTGATCCAGCAGACCGGCTCGGTGGCGGCGGCGACGGCCCAGTACCAAGCCCACCGCATCGCCGGCGGCGACCTCGATCAGACCTACGCGGACCAAATCCTCGCCGCGATCGACATCACGCCCAACAGCAGCGACCCGCTTTACAACTTCCAGGTCTCCAAGCCGATCAACAACAAGACCGGCAAGATCCACGGCTTCGAAATCGCCGCGCAGCACTTCTTCGGCGACACGGGCTTCGGCGTCGCGGGAGCCTATACCAAGGTCAGCGGCGATGTCGGCTTCGACAACGCCGCCAATCCGAACGAGGACCAGTTCGCGCTGCTGGGCCTGTCGGACACCGCCAACGCCACCTTGATTTACGACAAGCACGGGCTGTCGGCCCGCGTGGCCTACAACTGGCGTGATCGGTTCCTTCAAGCCACCAACCGCGGCGGCGGGCGCAATCCCGTCAATGTGGAGCCCTTCGGCCAGGTGGACTTCAGCGTCAGCTACGATGTCACGCCCAAGCTGTCGCTGTCCTTCGAAGGCATCAACCTGACCAACGAACACCTGCGCACCTATGCTCGCGATGAAAACGAGCTGTGGTTCGCTCAGGAACTGGATCGGCGCTTCCTGCTTGGGGCCCGCTACCGCTTCTAGTTCGGAACGTCTGGAAACAAGGACTTGGAGGCCGTCGCGCTTGCGGCGGCCCCCGTCTTCCTTTGAAGTGCGGGGCTTGAAGTGAGTGCGAGCCGATGAACCGAGTGCTGCTGAACAATGTCGACCACGCCGACCTGCGCGTGATCGTGGGTCACGGCGTGGCGTTCGGCGACGCGATCAACCAGGCCCTGCTGCTGCCGACCGAGTTCGAGGCCGCGCAGCGCGAATATCCGATCCTGATCCGCAAGGACCCGGCTGGCGCCTACCAGGCCGTGGCCCTGCTGGGCCTGGACCGCGACGAGAACCTGTTTCTGGACGAAACCGGCTGGAACGCCCGCTACATCCCAGCGGCGCAGCGGCGCGGGCCGTTCTCGATCGCGCTTCAGCACGACGCGCGGGGCGGCCAGCCTCGGCCGATGATCCATGTCGACCTCGACCATCCGCGCGTCAGCCACAGCGAGGGGGAGCGTCTGTTCCTGCCGGCCGGCGGCGCCGCGCCCTATCTCCAGGACATCAACCGCACCCTGGGCGTGATCCACGAGGGGCTGGAGGTGACGGGCCCGATGTTCGCCGCTTTCGATGAGCTAGGCCTGATCGAGCCGGTCGATATCGAGATCAAGCTGGACGATCACAAGATTTATGAGCTGCCGGACGTCTTCACCCTGGCGCCCGATCGCCTGGCGGCCGTGACCGGTTCCGACCTCGAACGACTGCACCAGTCGGGCCTGTTGCGCGCCGCCTGGGCGGTGATCGCCTCGATGGGCAATATCGAGGACCTGATCGCCCGCAAGAACCGCCGCCGAGCGCTGCTGGCATGACGGCCCCGACGCCGCGCCGGACGCTGGAGACCACGGTCGCGACGCCGGCCCAGATCCCGTTCGACGCCATCCTGGCGGGGCAGACGCCGATGGTCTTCAAGGGCCTCGCCCGCGACTGGCCCTTGGTTCAGGCGGGGCTGAAGAGCGCCCAGGCGGCCCGCGACCATATCCGCGCCCACGACCAGGGCGGTCGGGTCGTGGGGTATCTGGGCGATCCGGCGATCAAGGGGCGCTTCTTCTACGACGCGGGCCGCACGGGCCTGAACTTCAAGGCCGAGCGCGCGCCGCTGGAGGACTTCCTGCGTCGCCTCGAGGCGGTCGAGGGGCGGGACGGCGCGCCGTCGATCTATGTCGGTTCGGCCGATCTCGACGCCTATTTCCCGAGCCTGAAGGCCGAGAACGACCTGGGTCTGGGCGCCGAGGTGTTCGGACCGCAGCCGCCGTTGGCCGGGATCTGGATCGGCAATCGCACGGTGGCGGCCGCCCACTACGACATGTCCAACAATATCGCCGTCTGCGCGGTGGGCCGGCGGCGCTTCACCCTGTTCCCGCCCGATCAGGTCGCCAATCTCTATCCGGGGCCGCTGGACCCCACGCCAGGCGGCCAGGTGGTCAGCATGGTCGACTTCGATGAACCGGATTTCGACGCTCACCCCGGCTTTCGCGAGGCCCTCTCCGTCGCCCAGGTCGCCGAGCTGGAGGCGGGCGACGTGCTGGTCTATCCGGCCCTGTGGTGGCATCAGGTCGAGGCGTTGGCGCCGTTCAACGTGCTGGTGAACTACTGGTGGAACGTCGCGCCGGACTTCGCCGACACGCCGGCCAACACCCTGCTGCACGGCCTGCTCAGCCTGCGCGACCGTCCCGACTTCGAAAAGCGGGGCTGGAAGGCGCTGTTCGACTACTATCTCTTCGGCCCGGCCGACCGCGCCGCCGCCCACCTGCCGGAAGCCGCGCGCGGTCCGCTCGCCCCGCTGGACGCCTCGCGGGCACGTCGCCTGCGCGCCGTCCTGCTCGACCGTGTCAATCGCTGAGGAAGACGCCATGAATCAGCCGCCCGTTCGCAAGGTGGTGATCGCCGGCGGCGGCACGGCCGGCTGGATGGCCGCCGCCGCTCTGTCACGCCAGCTCGGCCCTTTGCTGGACATCACCCTGGTCGAGTCCGAGGACATCGGCACGGTCGGCGTCGGGGAGTCGACCATTCCCACGGCGCGCACCTTCAACGCCCTGCTGGGGATCGACGAGGCGGCGTTCATGCGCGCCACCCAGGCCACCTTCAAGCTGGGCATCCTGTTCGAAAACTGGGGCCAGGTCGGCGATCGCTACATCCACTCGTTCGGCCAGGTCGGCAAATCCACCTGGATGGGCGGCTTCCATCACTTCTGGCTCGAGGCGCGGGCGGGGGGCTTTGGCGGCGATCTGGGGGACTACTGCCTGGAGCTGCGGGCGGCCGAGCAGGAACGGTTTTCCGCCGGCGACGACCCCCGGCTGAACTACGCCTACCACCTGGACGCCGGCCTCTATGGCCAGTTCCTGCGTCGCATGGCCGAGGCGGCCGGCGCGCGCCGTGTCGAAGGTAAGATCGCCAGCGTTCGCCAGCGCGGCGCCGATGGCCATCTCGAGGCGCTGGTCATGGAGTCCGGCGCCGTCGTCGAGGGCGATCTCTTCATCGATTGCACCGGCTTCCGGGGTCTGCTGATCGAGCAGACCTTGAAGGCCGGATACGAGGATTGGAGCCATTGGCTGCCAACCAACAGCGCCCTGGCCGTCCAGACTCGCTCGACCGGCCCCGCCGTTCCCTACACCCGCGCCATCGCGCACCGGGCAGGCTGGCGCTGGAAGATCCCGTTGCAGCACCGCGTTGGCAACGGCCTGGTCTATTGCAGCGACCACATGAGCGACGACGAGGCCCAGGCGATGCTGGCGGCCGAGATCGAGGGTGAGACCCTGATCCCGCCGCGCTTGATCCGCTACCGCACCGGCAAGCGGCGCAAGACCTGGGATCGGAACGTCGTAGCGCTGGGTCTGGCCAGCGGCTTCGTCGAGCCTCTGGAGTCCACCTCGATCCACATGATCATGATCGGGATCAGCCGGCTGATGCAGCTGTTCCCGTTCGACGGGATCAGCCCCGCCGTGGTCGAGCGCTACAATCGCCTGGCCGACGACGAGCTGGAGAAGATCCGCGATTTCATCATCCTGCACTACAAGCTGACCGAACGGACCGACAGCCCGTTCTGGGACCGCGTGCGCGAGATGGAGATCCCCGACAGCTTGGCCCAGCGCATCGCCCTGTTCCGCGAAAGCGGCCACCTGTTCCAGGCGCCGGGCGAGCTGTTCCAGGTCGACTCCTGGCTGCAGGTCATGCTGGGCCAGCGGCTGGAGCCGCGCGGTCATCATGGCATGGGGCGGTTGATGCCGCCGGCTCAGCTAAAGCAGGCGCTGGACGACCTGAAGGCCAATATCGCCAGGGCGGTGGCCCGGCTGCCGCCGCACCAGGCCTTCCTCGACGACTACTGCGCGCCGCTGAGCAAGAGCGCTTAACCCTCGAGCGGCGCGAACAGCTTTTGCAAGGTCGCGCCGATGCGGCTGGCGGCCGGGTCGCCGGCGGACAGGCCCATGGCGTTCAGCTCTCCGCCGATCCGTCGGCCGACCGCAAGTAGAGGGCGGCTGGTGATCTGGACCTCCGCCAGCCGCTCGATGGTCTCGGCGTAGCGCGCGGCGTTCAGGGTCTTCAGCGCCCAGGCGCGAGCGACCTTGCCGGTCTCGCGCCGCAAGGTCTGGTCGCCGACCAGGCGCTCGAGCACGGCGCGGAGTTCGTCGATCACGATCTCGCCGTCGATCTTGAAGACCAAGTCGTCGGGCAGTTCGCCGTAGAAGCCGGCGCGGGGCACGATGGTCGGTCGGCCGCTGAGCATCCCCTCGCAGGCCGACCCCGAGGCGCCTTCCAACACCGGCTTGCGCAGGGCGCAGATGATGTCGGCCTCGTCGAGGCGCTGGTCCAGGGTCTTGTCGTCGACCGGGCCCTCGATGACCAGGTTCTCGAAGCCGACCTCGGCGGCGACGGCCTCCAGCCGGGCGCGCTCCTCGTCCAGGATCGGGCCGACCAGGCGGTAGACGCAGGCCTTCAGGGTTTCCGACCCGCCCAGGGCGCGGATCACGTCGGCGACCCGCTTGTTGGGATTCATCACCCCAACCGTGGTCACGGTCAGCGGGCCCTTGGCCTTGGGTGGCCCCGGCGGGGTCGCGCGGTCGGGGCAGCACAGAGGCGTCACCTCGACGGGCCCCGGACAGGCGGCTTCCAGGCGCGCGGCGTAGAAGTTGGCATGGGCCAAGGCGGCTTCGCAGCGCGCGGCCAGCCATTCGGTCATCGGCACGTGGCGGGCGATCTCGCCCATGTCCGGCATCTGGCCCGAGCGCACGGCGACCGCGTGCGTCTCCGCCTCCGGGCCATAGGTCGCGACGATCTCGGCGTCATGCCGCCGATAGTCGAGGCCGTTGTAATAGAGCCAGCCCGAGAACAGGTTGTAGAGATAGAAGTCGTGGAAGATCCCCAGGCACGGCGCGGCGTCCAGGATCGCGAAGACCCCGCCGTGAAAGAGGTAGTTGTCGCCGATATTGACCACCACGACGTCGAACTCGGTCCGCAAGCGCGAGAGGTCATAGCTTCGCCAGTGGTGGACGGGCAGGGCGGTCGCGTGCAGCGCCTCGGCGGCGTCGTCCTGATCCTCGCAACGCAGGATCTGGACGGCGTGACCGCGCGCGGCCAACTCCCGCGTGACCCCGGCGCTGACCCGACCGATCGAGGAACGCAGCGAAAGCGGCGTGACCCAGCAGATTCTCATCGTCTTACGTCCTAGCGCCGCAACAGGCGGCGTTCGGCGTCGCCGCCGGCCCGCACGAAGGCGATGTTGGCCGAGACCACCTTGGCGGCGGTCTTGGCGTTGGTCGGCTCGGCCGCGCCGGTCGCCTCGTCGATGAGATAGGCCTTGAAGCCGGCGTCGGCGAAGGCCTTGAACCACTGAACGGGGGTCTGGCCGACGCGCTTCAGGTGCTCGGGGCCGAACTCGGCGACGATGGCCAGGTCCGGGTTCTTGGCGATCAGGCCCTTCATGCCCGCCAGGACATCCAGCTCCGCGCCTTCGACGTCGATCTTGACCACGTCCATGCGCTTGGCCGGAGCGATGTCGTCGAGACGCACCACCTCGACCTCGACCGTGTGGGCCTCTTCCGCGTCGGGCAGGGCGTAGAGCGAGCTGTGGCCGATGATGTCGCTGACGTGGAAGGTCAGGCGGCCCGGCTTCTCGCCCACCGCCTGGTCGCGCACCTCGACCCAGGCCAGGCCGTTCAGGTGCTTCATCTTCTCGAGATTGGCGCGCGGCACGCCCTCGGGCTCGAAGGCGAAGACCTTGCCCGTCGGTCCGGCCGCCCAGGCCAGAACCAGGGTCAGCAGGCCGATATTGGCGCCGACGTCGGCGACGGTCATGCCGGGCTGGACGAGGCGGCGCAGCACGTCGCTGGTGCCGGGCTCGAGACCCTTGCTGGTGGCGTTGGCCAGCATGGTCACGAAGGTCGGCAGGGCGCGCGGCGCCAGCACGTAGCCGTCGCGCATCCGGATGGCCATCGACTCGTCGTCATAGGCGATCAGCGGCCGCAGCTTGATCTCAAGCTCGTCGAAGCGCGGGCCGAACAGGCCCGGCAGGCGGGCCAGATTGTCCGAAAGATCGACGCCCCGGGTCTCGATGCGCGCCAGAGGCGATTCCAGGCGCGCCAGATGCGCTGAAAGCGCGCGCATCGCCGCGGCGTCCTGGTCGTGTCGGCCGATGACCTGATGCAGCAGCGCGTGCGACTGCTGCAGCAGGCCCTGCGTGTGGTCCAGGCGGGTTTGAACCGACGCCAGCTCGCCGGCCAGCGCGCCCAGGTGGGCCTGGGTCTGGCGAAGCTCGTGCTCGACGGTGGCCTGGAGATAGCGGCGGACATAGTGCGCCACCGGCGAAAGCACCGGCGCCAATAGGCGGCGGGCCAGCGCGAAACGGCGGCGAGGCGGCGGCGAAGACGGGGGCGGGGAGGGCGGTGCGGCCTCGACGACCGGCGCGACGCCGGGAACGCGCATGGCGGAAGCGATCGCCAAGTCCAAGCGTGCGGGTCTCAAAATAGTCCTTCCCGACCGCGCCCCGAGGGGCGCGCTCTTTCGATCCGGTTACGTCGGGTGCTTCAGGCGCCCGACGCCCGGTCTAGACCAGATTCCCGCCGTGCAGGAAGGCCGATTGCGCGCCGATGAGGCTGATCGCGCTGCCGTCGATGAAGTCGAAATTGATGCTGGTCACGTGATCGACCGAGGTCGCGTCGTGCAACACGCGCTCGTCGTACATGACCACCTTCTGACCTTGCATCATGATGCTGATGTGATCGGTATGGCTGACGAAGTAGTCCACGAACTGCTTGGCCAGATCCACCGAGGCATAAACCGGCGCGGGCGCGGGCGCGGGCGCGGACGCCGGCGCGGATGTCAAGCCTGGCTTGGAGGCGACGATGTCCGTCGATCCGACCGTTGCGGGCTTGGCGACGCTGCCGGTGTCCGGAGCCGCGACGCTCGTCGCGCCAGGATCATGGGGCTCGCCGTCATGGGCGGAGGAGGTGGGAACTGGATCGGCCGTGACCGTTTGCCCCTGCGCGGGGGCCGGCGCCGTCGTATAGTGACCGCCGCGCGCGATAAGGTCTGCCAGCACGTCAGGCAACTGGCTCACCTCGATGACCGAGATCTTCTGCGCGTTGATGTCGCCGACGATGCCCCGCACCAGCTGCACGGCCTCGACCGTTGGCAGGGCGCCGGGGATCAGGCGCAGGTCCAGCGACCAATTGGCCGGGTCGGTGGGCAGGCGCGCGACGGGGCTGAAGGTCGCCAACTCTTGATGAATGACGCTGGCGAGCGGCTGAACGTCGTCATGCGAAGCGGCGACATCGAGAACTGGACGCGCGCTTAGCAGAGCAACAAGCGCCAGTGTGGACGACACCATATGCTCTGGTGAGTTGTCGAACGCGACCGCATGGGCGGAGCCGTTCAGCGGCGGGCTGTTCTCGCTTGAGGTGTTCGCGGGCGGCGCGCCGCCGAAATCCAGGGCCGCCGCCGCCGCCGTGATCGCCGAATGGGCGACGGGGTCGACGCTGGCGGGGCTGACGCCATAGTCAGAGGCCAATAGAGCGGCCGCCAGGATCAGCACCGCCTGGTTGGCCGGCAGCTGAACCGAGTCGCTGGCCGGCTGATTGGCGGCCGCCATCGGCGCGACGCCGTTCTTCAGCGCCGAGGCGGAGCTGGACGACAGGAGGGCCGGGCGCCCAGCGGCGGGCTTTTGCGGCGCTTGGCTCGCGCCGGTCTCGGCCGCGCGCGCCTCGCCGGTCTTGAAGAAAGCCGTGCCGACCACGGCGACCAGCAGTGCGGCGGGGTGGATCGAGATATTGTCGTTGCTTTGCGAGCGCCGCACCATCGGGTGGCTCGCGACCATGTTGCGGACCAGCGCCGAGAAATCGAAGCCGCGCGCAATCTCTTCGTAGGCGGGACCGGCGATCAGGTACTCGCCATCGATACGCGCGAAGTGGATCACCACCTCGCCGTCGTCGGTGCGATAGAAGACGAACCAGGGGTCCTTCTCGTCGCTGAGGCCCCGGTCGGTTCCGACGCGAATGCCGGCCCGGATCAGCGCGCTTTCGACACGGTAGAATTCGGCCAGCTCCTGCTGGCTCCAATCCGCGGGAGCGGGCGCGTAACGCGGCGAACGCTGAAAGAATGAAAGGACCTGAGCGGCCATGCGACGGACGTTTCCCCGCGTCTGGAGCGACTGCCGGCCCCCACCGGCGCCACCACCCTAAACCAACTACTCTTCGCTGAACAGGATATCGTAGGTGATCGGATCGTAGAAGCGCAGCAACTCGCGCACGAACGTCTTTTCCGACACTTCCAGAGCGCGCGCCCAGTCCCGATAGCGATCGGGCGGAATACGACCCCGGCCGGTCTCCAGCTGCGAGATGAAGGTGTAGTAGTCGGCGCCGACCTTCGCGGCGAGCTGTCGCTGCGAGAGACCGACGGCCTCGCGCATTTCCTTCAGCCATCGGCCGCCTTCGCGGCGGAGGTCTTGAACCTCCGAGGCGCTGCGGCGTTGTGGGTTGCCATACATACTATAAAGCCTCGCGTCCGCCGACGCCGGGAGCGCGGGCGCGCGCTCGCTCGATACGCCCAGCGGAACGTCGCACATATACCCCTTCGCGGGGAGGGGTTCAAGGAACGCGACATAGGAATTTGCTGTACCGGTTAGAAAAATGCTGTACCCCTCAAATTCACCTATTGTGGACGTATGACGTTTGCTCTATAGCCATCGCTGCTCCCATGCGCGCCGTTCGGTCGCAGGGGGGTGTGGGATTTTTTTGGGAGACAAGCCAAATGGCTTATAACGTTTCGCAGCTGACGACGTTCTTCACGAACGCCAACGCCGGCACCGGGCCGACCTCGGCTCAAACTCTGACCCTGCAGGCGATCGCCAACCAGAACGCCGCTGGCTCGCTGACCAACGACCAAGCTCTGTCGCAAACCGTCGACCTGGCTTCGGACTCGACCGTCGCCGTCAGCGTCGGCGCCTACCAGTTCTTCACCGGCGTCGCGCCGAGCGAAGCGGGTCTGGCCTACCTGAACGCCGCCTATGTCGGCACGGGCGCTCAAGCCAGCCTGAACGGCGAAAACCGTTTCATCGCTCAATCGGTTTCGCTGGCCCTGTCCAGCGCCAAGACCTCGTTCGCGAGCAACTACGGCGCTCTTTCGATCGGCGACGCGACCGCCGCCGCCTACAACGTGATCATCGGCAACTCGGCCGCCGCCGCCGCTGGCATCAACGTCGCCAACGCCGTCGCCTACCTGAGCAGCACCGCTTCGGTCAACTACTACACCGCCTTCATCCAAGCGAACGTTCCGGGTATCGCCGCCGCTGACCTGTCGCTGGCCGTCAAGGCCGCGATCGTCGGTGAAATCCTGTTCGCCGCCACCAGCTACAACAACGGCGCCGGCATCGGTTCCTACGCCGCCGCGGAAACCAACCTGGTGAAGGATCTGGCTGACGACGGTCACCTGGTGGCCAACAACAGCGCCGGCATCAACCTGCTGACCGCCTACGGCCAAAGCAACGGCGGTGGCCAAACCTTCGCCCTGACCACCGGCATCGACACCCTGGTCGGCACCTCGGGCGACGACACCTTCACGGGCACCGACACCACCGTCACGGGTCTCGACACGATCGACGGCGGCGCCGGTAACAACACCCTGAAGCTGGGCGACGTCGGCGGCGCTAACCTGAATTTGGGCCTGCTGACGGTCAAGAATATCCAAAACCTGCAGCTGACCTCGACGACGGGTCTGCTTGCTGGCTCGGTCGACGTCTCGAGCTGGTCGGGTCTGGCCACGGCCACGTTCGCCCTGCAAAACGCCGCCGCTGCGCAAACGATCAAGGCTGGCACGTCGACCTCGGTGACGGTGTCGAACACGGCGAACCAAAACCTCACCGTAAACGGCGGTGGCGGTGCTGTCACGATCACGAACGGCACTGGCGGCAATGTGACCATCGGCAACGCCGGCGCCAACGCGTTCTCGTCGGCTACGGTCTCGGGCGGTTTGGGCGTTGTGATCAACGACAACTCGGGCGCTTCGGGCGGCGTGGGTAGCACGCTGACCAACGTCTCGATCAGCGGCAACACCGGCGCTGCTACCGTGACCGGCAAGGGCGTCGCCACCGTCTCCTACGGCAGCACCAACCAGAACCTGACGATCACCAACACGACCACCGCTCACGCGCTGACGCTGAATGTGAGCAAGGTCACGGGCGGCGTGATCCAAGACGCCAACGCTGGTTCGGTGACGGTGAACACCTCGGGTTCGTCGGCTAGCACCGTCGCTCTGTCGGCCGCTACGGCTACCGCCGTGACGGTCAATGCTTCGACGACGACCACGCTGGTCGCCAACAACCTGTCGGCCATCAAGACCCTCGCCCTGACCGGCGCTTCGGCTGTCACGGCCGACGTCTCGGCTCTCGGCGGTACGCTGACCTCGGTCGATGCCACCGGCAACACCAAGGGCGTGAACGTTACGATCGATGCGACCAACACGGCCTTCGCGGGCGGCGCTGGCAACGACACCGTGACGATCTCGGCTGCTCCGACCAAGGCGATCGCCGGCGGCACGGGCGCCGACACCCTGGTTCTGAACGTCGCCGCCGGCACGTTCTCGAACCCGTCGCTGAACTCGAACATCACGGGCTTCGAAACCCTGGGTCTGGGCACCGCCGCGACCGGTTCGTACAACGCGACGGGCTTCACCGGCCTGTCGATCGCCAACAACGTCGCCGGTAACGTGACGTTCACGGGCGTCGCCGCTGGCGCCGGTCTGACGATCTCGGCCGCTCCGGGCGCCACCACCACGGTCACCCTGGCTGACGCCTCGGGCACCAGCGACGCCTTCACCCTGAACACCACCAACGCCGCGAACCTCAACGCTGGTACGCTGACCGTTCAGGGTGTGGAAACGGTGACGGTCAACGCCGCGAACACCGACCCGACGGGTAATGCTCACACGCACACCCTCACGCTGATCGACGCCGCCGCCACCAAGCTGGTGGTGACCGGTTCGGCCGCCGTGAGCCTGACGAGCGACGCTGGCAACACCGCTCTGAAGGTGGTGGACGCCAGCGCCAACACCGGCGGCCTGAGCTATTCCTCGACCTTCACGGGCGCGGGCGCTTCGATCACGGGTTCGGCCACGGCCGCTAACTCGCTGATCGGCGCGGGCACCAGCGACACCATCATCGGTGGCGCCAAGGCCGACACCATCCAGACGGCCGCGGGTCTCTCGACCCTGACCGGCGGCGCGGGTTCGGACACGTTCGTCCTGGCGGCGAACGCGAACGGCAACACCTATGCCACCATCACGGACTTCACGAAGACCGCTGGTTCGGTCGCCGGTGACGTGATCAACGCCAACGCCCTGTTCGCCGCCGGCAACACCGCCGCTGCCTACACCTTCGTTGCCGCTGACAAGGTCGCCCTGGCCAACACCGCCGCTTTCGCCGACTACCTGAACGCGGCGACCGCCTCGACGGTCCCGGGCTCGGGCGCTGGTAACAACGGCACCTCGGTCGAAAAGTGGTTCGTCTACAACGGCGACACCTACATCGTGGTCGACAACAGCTCGGCGACGACGTTCCAAAACGGCGTCGACCAAGTCGTGAAGCTCTCGGGCACGATCGACCTGACGGGCGGCACGTTCAGCGTCGGCCACGTCTTCTCGATCTAAAAAATATCTCCGGTCGTCTCTTTTCGCGAGAGGCGGCCGGGGTATTCTGACTAGTAAGATGCCGCCTCGACTTGTCGGGGCGGCATTTTTCTTGGGTTCATCGGCGAGACCTGGATGGCTTGCGTCCGGGCTAGTCCTGTGGTCTAGCGCATACGAGTGGCGCGCTGCTTTTTCGCCACAATTTCGTGGTCGAGACGCCACTTAAGTTGTTACTGTACAAACCGCGCCGGCACGCCGCCGCGCCCTGAAGGCTCGAAATGTTCTTCACTCGCACCGGCGCCAAGCCGACCATCCTCGACCAGGCCGTTCTGGTCGCCCGGCCGGCGGTGATCACCGCCATGGTGTTCAGCTTCTTCATCAACATCCTGGCGCTGGTCAGCCCGCTGTACATGCTGCAGGTCTATGACCGCGTGCTGTCCAGCCGCAACGTCTCGACCCTGGTCGTGCTGACGCTGATCTGCGTGTTCCTGTTCCTGGTCTATGGCCTGCTGGAAGCGCTGCGGACCCAGGTGCTGGTGCGCGGCGGGCTCAAGTTCGACAGCGTGGCCCGCGATCCGATCTTCAAGGCGGTGCTGGACTCCACCCTGAACCGCCGTGGCGCGGGCGCCCAGGCGTTCCGCGACATGGACGCGGTGCGCGAGTTCATGACCGGCGGCTTGATCGCCTTCTGCGACGCGCCTTGGACGCCGGTGTTCATCATCGTGTCCTGGATCCTGCACCCCTTTTTCGGGATCCTGGCCATCATCAGCTGCATCGTCATCTTCGGCCTGGCTGTCATGAACGACGGCGCCACCAAGAACCCGATCCAGATGGCGACCATGGCCTCGATCGCCGCTCAGAACGACGCCAGCTCGACCCTTCGCAACGCCGAGGTCATGAAGGCCATGGGCATGTGGGGCGGGTTGCAGCGGCGCTGGCGTGGTCGCCGCGACGAGCAGGTGGCCTGGCAGGCCGCCGCCAGCGACGCCGGCGGCGCGGTGATGTCCGGCATCAAGGTGTTCCGCAACATCGTCCAGACCTTGATCCTGGGCGGTGGCGCCTATCTGGCCATCCACGGCAAGATCTCGGCGGGCTCGATGATCGCCGGCTCGATTCTGGTCGGCCGCGCCCTGGCCCCGATCGAAGGCGCCGTGGGCCAATGGAAGACCCTCCTGGGCGCGCGCGGCTCGTGGGATCGCCTGCAGGCGATGCTGCGCGAGACGCCCGATCTGTCGGACCATATGCAACTGCCCGAGCCGCGCGGCGTGCTTTCGGCCGAGGCGGCGTCGATTCTGCCGCCAGGCGCTCAGGCCCCGACCATGCGCCAGGCCAGCTTCCGCATCGAGGCCGGCGCGTCCATCGCTCTGGTCGGCCCCAGCGCGGCGGGCAAGTCCTCGCTGCTGCGCGGCATCGTCGGCGTCTGGCCGTGCGCGGCCGGCGTGATCCGCCTCGATGGCTACGACATCAAACAGTGGGACCCCGAGAAGCTGGGGCGCCACATCGGCTACCTGCCTCAGGACATCGAGCTGTTCGGCGGCACCATCGCCCAGAACATCGCGCGCTTCACCGAGTTCGAGGCGCAGGACGTGATCGAGGCCGCCACCCTGGCCGGGGTTCACGAGATGATCCAGGGTCTGCCGCAAGGCTACGACACCGTGATCGGCGAGGGCGGCGCGTCGCTGTCCGGCGGCCAGCGCCAGCGCCTGGCCCTGGCTCGCGCGGTCTACAAGATGCCGGCGCTGCTGGTTCTGGACGAGCCGAACGCCAGCCTGGATCAGGTCGGCGAAACGGCGCTGATGGAGGCCATGAATCGCCTCAAGGCCGCTCGTCGCACCGTGATCTTCGCGACGCACAAGGTGAACTTGCTGGCCCAGGCCGACTACATCATGGTGATCAATCAGGGTGTGATCGCCGACTTCGGCGAACGCGACCCGATGCTGGCCAAGCTGACGGGGGCCGCGCCGCAGCAACCGCCGCCCGCGCCGGCCGCGCCGCCGCTGCGCGCCCACTGACCGACCGCCGCTCGCCCCAATCCTTTGCAAGACACCGCCCGATGGGCGGGTCCATCAGGCTCAAGACAAGATGAAGCCCCCTTCGATCAAGCGTCCGACGGACAACTACAATGGCGTGGCCAAGATCGGCTACGGCATTATCGCCTTCACGTTCGTGGGTCTGCTCGGCTGGGCGGCGTTCGCGCCGCTGGACAGCGCGGTCGTGGCGCCCGGGGTCGTCTCGGCCGAGGGCAACCGCAAGACGATCCAGCACCTGGAAGGCGGAATGCTCCGCAAGATCCTCGTGCACGAGGGCGACAAGGTGAAGGCCGGACAGATCCTGTTCGAACTGGACCCCACCCAGGCCAACGCCGCCGCGGGCATCACCAAGAACCAGTACGTCGCCCTGAAGGCCATGGAAGCTCGTCTGATCGCCGAGCGCGATCAGCGGCCGACCATTAGCTTCCCCACCGAGCTGACCAGCCAGCGGGCGGACCCCATGGTCGCGCGCGCCATAGCCGACGAGCAGGCTCAGTTTGCCGAACGGCGGCAGACCATTCAGGGCCAGGTGGACCTGATGAACGCCCAGCGTGATCAGTATCAGAGCGAGGTCGATGGTATCGACCGCCAAAACCAGGGCCTGAAGGATCAGCTTGGCTATATCAATGACGAGCTGAGCGATCTGAAGAAGATCTACGATAAGGGCCTGGTTCCGAGGCCGCGTCTGCTGGCGCTGGAGCGCGAACAGGCCAACCTGTCGGGTTCGATCGGCCGCCTGTCCGCCGACCGCGCCAAGGCCGTGCAGGGCATGTCCGAGACCCAGCTGAAGATCCGCCAGATCAAGCAGCAGTTCTTCCAGGACGTCAGCCAGGCCCTGACCGAAACCCGGGTGAAGCTGGCCGAGGTGACCGAGAAGGAGGTCGTGGCCTCCGACCAGCAGCGCCGCATCAATATCGTCTCACCGGTCAGCGGCACGGCCCAGAATCTGCACTTCTTCACCGAAGGGGCCGTGGTGCGCGCCGCCGAGCCGATGGTCGACATCGCGCCCGACGACGAAGCCTTCGTGATCCAGGCCCACTTCCAGCCGACCGATGTCGACAACGTGCACGCGGGCATGACGACCGAGGTGCGCCTGCCAGCCTTCCACTCGCGCAAGATCCCGATCCTGAACGGCAAGATCCAGTCGATCTCGCGCGACCGCATCGTCGATGCGGAAGGCAAGACCTCGTACTTCCTGGGCATCGTCCGGGTGGACCTCAAGCAGCTGCCGCCCGAGTTCCGCAGCAAGGTCACCGCCGGGATGCCGGCCCAGGTGGTCGTGCCGACCGGCGAGCGAACGGTGCTGCAGTACCTGTTCCAGCCGCTGCGCGAAACGCTACGCACCACGATGCGGGAGGAATAGGGCCCAGTTCAAGGGCCTGATTTCCCAAGCTTTTCGGATTGAGGCGTCTGGCGGCCGAAATGTCGCCGACGCCGCTTTCCAATCGGCTCCAATAGTGTAGTCAAACACCTTCATTCTTACTGGAGTCGGCGACGGCGCATGACGAAGACGGCCTTGATCACCGGCATCACCGGACAGGACGGCGCCTATCTGGCCAAGCTCTTGCTGGAGAAGGGCTACACGGTCCACGGGATGCTGCGGCGCTCGGCCTCGGCCGACGTGATCGGCGATCGCCTGCGCTGGATCGGCGTCTATGACGACATCCAGTTCGAGCTGGGCGACC
This sequence comes from Caulobacter sp. SSI4214, assembly GCF_012184455.1. Classification (NCBI taxonomy): domain Bacteria; kingdom Pseudomonadati; phylum Pseudomonadota; class Alphaproteobacteria; order Caulobacterales; family Caulobacteraceae; genus Caulobacter; species Caulobacter sp. SSI4214. The sequence goes on from NZ_SZWJ01000008.1 coordinate 59,178, forward strand.
TGCTGGACGAGGGCGGCCTGTCGCGCCTGATGCGCCGGGTCCAGCCGGACGAAATCTACAACCTCGCCGCCCAGAGCTTCGTCGGCGCCTCTTGGGATCAGCCGCACCTGACCGGGTCGGCCACGGGCCTGGGCGTGACCAACATGCTAGAAGCGCTGCGGATGGAGTGCCCGCAGGCCCGCTTCTACCAAGCCTCGTCGTCGGAGATGTACGGTCTGGTGCAGCATCCGATCCAGTCGGAGACCACCCCGTTCTATCCGCGCTCGCCCTATGCGGTGGCCAAGCTCTATGGTCACTGGATGACGGTGAACTATCGCGAGAGCTTTGGCCTGCACGCCTCGGCTGGCATCCTGTTCAACCACGAAAGCCCGCTGCGCGGCATCGAGTTCGTGACCCGCAAGGTCACCGACGCCGTGGCGGCCATCAAGCTGGGCCAGCAAAAGACCGTCGAGCTGGGCAATCTGGACGCCAAGCGCGACTGGGGCCACGCGCGCGACTATGTCGAGGCCATGTGGCTGATGCTGCAGCAGGAAACGCCGGACGACTATGTGGTCGCCACCGGCAAGACCTGGACCGTGCGCGAGATGTGCGAGACGGCCTTCGCCAGCGTCGGCCTGAACTATCAGGACCACGTGACGATCAATCCCAAGTTCCTGCGTCCGGCCGAGGTGGACCTGCTGCTGGGCGATCCGTCGAAGGCCAAGGCCAAGCTGGGCTGGGAGCCCAAGACGACCATGCAGGACATGATCGCCGAGATGGTCGAGGCCGACATCGTCCGGCGGTCGCGCAACTGATGGGCCCGACCCTCGACATTGGGGGCGTCGTCATTATCGGCGGCGGCGGTCACGCCAAGGTGGTCATCGAGAGCCTGCGGGCCTCGGGCCAGACCGTGGCGGCGATCGTCGACGCCGATCCGACGCCGCGCGCCGTGTTGGGGGTTCCGGTGGTCGGCGACGATGCGAAGCTGGCCGAGCTGAAGGGGCGGGGGCTTTCGAAGCTCTTCGTGGCCATCGGCGATAACCGCCTGCGCCAGATCCTGGGCCGCAAGGGGTGCGACATGGGCTTTTCGCTGGTCAACGCCATCCACCCGTCGGCCGTGATCTCGCCGACCGCGACGATCGGCGAGGGCGTCGCCATCATGGCCGGCGTCGCGATCAACGCCGACAGCCGCGTCGGCGACCTGGCCATCGTCAATACCGGCGCGGTCGTGGACCACGACTGCGTGCTGGGCGCGGCCTGCCACCTGGGGCCGGCCTCGGCCTTGGCGGGGACCGTGACCATGGGAGAGCGCGCCTTCCTCGGCGTCGGCGCGCGGGCGATCCCAGGCGTGAGCATCGGAACGGATACGATCGTCGGGGCCGGCGGCGTCGTGGCGCGCGACCTCCCGGACGGCGTCCTGGCGATCGGCGTTCCGGCCAAGATCAAAGGAGACCGGCGATGAGCAGCCCGGCCAACACCCTGCCCAGGATTTCCGTCGCCGCCCCGCGGCTGGACGGCAAGGAACGCGAGTACGTTCTGGAGTGCATGGACACGACCTGGATTTCCTCGGTCGGCCGGTTCATCTCCGAGTTCGAGAAGGCGTTCGCCGCCTATTGTGGCGTCAAGCACGCCATCGCCTGCAACAACGGCACCACGGCCCTGCACCTGGCCCTGGTCGCGCTGGACATCGGTCCGGGCGACGAGGTGATCGTGCCCAGCCTGACCTATATCGCCTCGGCCAACGCGGTGACCTACTGCGGCGCGACGCCGGTGCTGATCGACAACGATCCGCGCACCTTCAATCTCGACCCGGCCAAGCTGGAGGCCCTGATCACGCCGCGCACCAAGGCGATCATGCCGGTGCACCTCTATGGCCAGATCTGCGACATGGACCCGATCCTGGAGATCGCCAAGAAGCATAACCTGCTGGTGATCGAGGACGCGGCCGAGGCGGTCGGCGCGACCTACAAGGGCAAGAAGTCGGGGGCGCTCGGAACCTGCGCGACCTTCAGCTTCTTCGGCAACAAGATCATCACCACCGGCGAGGGCGGGATGATCACGACGGACGACGACGCGCTGGCGACCAAGATGCGCCTGCTGCGCGGCCAGGGCATGGACCTGAACCGCCGCTACTGGTTCCCGGTCGTCGGCTATAATTACCGCATGACCAACATCCAGGCCGCGATCGGCCTGGCGCAGCTGGAGCGCGTCGACGCGCACCTGGACGCTCGCGAGCGGGTGGTGGCCTGGTACGACGAGAAGCTGTCGCGCCTGGGCAACCGGGTGATCAAGCCCTATGTCGCGCCGACCGGCCGTCACGTTTTCTGGATGTACACCGTGCGTCTGGGCGAGGGCCTGTCGACCTCGCGCGATCAGGTGATCAAGGATCTGGACGCCCTGGGCATCGAGAGCCGGCCGGTCTTCTATCCGATGCACGTCATGCCGCCCTACGCCCACCTCGCGACGGGCGACCTGGCCCAGGCCGAGGCCTGCGGCGCGGACGGCCTGAACCTGCCGACCCACGCGGGCCTCACCGAAGCCGACATCGACCGCGTCGTCGCCGCGCTCGACCAGGTGCTGGTCTAGCCGATGCGTATCGTCCTCCTGTCCTCGATCGTGCCGTTCATCAACGGCGGGGCGCGCTTCATCGTCGAGTGGCTCGAGGAGAAGCTCGTCGAGGCGGGCCATGAGGTCGAACGCTTCTATCTGCCGTTCGTCGACGATCCGAACGAGATCCTGCATCAGATCGCCGCCTGGCGGATGATGGACCTGACTCAGTGGTGCGATCGGGTCATCTGCTTCCGCCCGCCGGCCTATGTCGTGGACCATCCGCACAAGGTGTTGTGGTTCATCCACCACATCCGGATCTTCTATGACCTCTGGGACACGCCCTATCGCGGGATGCCGGACACGCCCGAGACCCGCGCCATCCGAGACAATCTGCGAGCCCTGGACACCCAGGCGATCAACGAGGCCAAGGCGGTGTTCACCAACTCGCGCGTGGTGGCCGACCGCCTGAAGACCTACAACAACATCGACGCCACGCCGCTGTACCCGCCGATCTACCAGCCCGAGCGCTTCAGCCACACAGGCTATGGCGATGAGATCGTCGCGATCTCGCGCCTGGAGCCGCACAAGCGTCAGGCCCTGATGATCGAGGCGATGCAGTACGTGAAGACCGGCGTGAAGCTGCGCCTGGCCGGCACGGCCTCCAGCGCCGAGTATGGTCGTCAATTGATCCAGCGGGTCCAGGACCTGGGCCTGCGCGACCGCGTGATCTTCGAGGATCGCTGGATCACCGAGGACGAGAAGGCCGAGATGCTGAAGGAGGCGCTAGCCGTCGCCTACCTGCCCAAGGACGAGGACAGCTACGGCTATCCCTCGCTGGAGGGGGCTCACGCCCGCAAGCCGATCATCACCACCACCGACAGCGGCGGGGTGCTGGAACTGGTCGAGCATGGCCGCAACGGCCTGATCAGCGAACCCGATCCGCGCGCCCTGGCCGAGCAGTTCGACCGCCTCCACGCCGACAAGCAGGGCGTGGCCAAGATGGGGACCGCGTCGCTGAATCGCCTGGCCGAACTGAAGATCGACTGGAGCACCGTCGTGGAGCGCCTGACCTCATGAAGGTGTTGGTCGTCAACAACGCCGCGCCGTTCCAGCGGGGCGGGGCCGAGGAACTGGCCGACCATCTGGTCCGCCGCCTGAACGCCACGCCCGGCGTGCAGTCCGAGTTGGTGCGCGTTCCCTTCACCTGGGAGCCGGCCGAGCGCCTGATCGAGGAGATGCTAATCTCCAAGGGCATGAGACTTTACAATGTCGATCGCGTGATCGGCCTGAAGTTCCCCGCCTATCTGATCCCGCACCCCCAGAAGGTTCTGTGGCTGCTGCACCAGTTCCGCCAGGCCTACGATCTTTCCGAAGCGGGCCAGAGCCACCTAGATTTCGACGAGACCGGGCGCGCGGTGAAGGCGGCCATCCGGGCGGCCGACAATGCGTGCTTCGCGGAGTGCCGCAGGATCTTCTGCAACTCGCCGGTCACCCAGAACCGTCTGATGAGGTTCAACGGCGTCTCGGGCGAGGTGCTGTATCCGCCGCTGAACGATGGCGAGCTGTTCACCGGCGGCGACTATGGCGACTATGTCTTCGCGGGCGGCCGTGTGGCGGCGGGCAAACGCCAGCATCTGCTGATCGAGGCCCTGGCGCTGCTGCCCAAGGGACCGCGTCTGCTCATCGCCGGCCCGCCGGAGAACGAGGCCTATGCCGACCGCCTGCGCAAGCTGGTCGAGGATCTGGACCTGAAGGACCGGGTCGAGCTTCGGTTCGGCTTCCATCCGCGCGCCGACATAGCCCGCTGGGTCAATGGCGCCCTGGCCTGCGCCTACCTGCCGTTCGACGAGGACAGCGTGGGTTATGTGACCATGGAAGCCTTCGCCGCGGCCAAGCCGATGCTGACGGTCACCGACAGCGGCGGGCTGCTGGAGATCGTCAGCGAGGACACCGGCGCGGTCGCCGAACCGACGCCACGCGCCCTGGCGGACGCGCTGGATCGTTTGACCGCCGACAGGGCGCGCGCGACCGCGCTGGGCGGCGCGGCGCGTAAGCTCTGGCGCGACAAGAATGTCACATGGGAGGAGACGGTGCGCCGTCTTCTTGATTAAGCCACAAAAGTTCGGTTGAAGCCGCCTGACGGCGGGGGCCGTTCAAGTCTGGGATATGCGAGTGCCGTTGAAAAACTTGTCCATCCGGACGTCCGTGATCGCCGTGGCGGCAGCCATGGCGGCGTGCGGCCATGCCGGACACGCGCGCGCGGAGACCCTCGCCGACGCGATCACCATCGCCTATCAGAGCAACCCCAACATCCAGGCGCAGCGCGCCGCGATGCGGGCCCTGGACGAGAACTACACCCAGGCTCGTGCGGCCTATGGGCCCCAGGCCAGCGCCACGGTGTCGGAGGACTACAACAACACCAAGGGCTATCCGACCACGAACCAGTTCACGGGCGTCGTCCGGGGCGAGCACGCGACCAGCCAGTCGAACCAGCTTTCGCTGAGCCAGGCCCTCTACACGAACGGTCGCTACGCCGCGCGGCTGGCCGGCATCGAGGCTCAGATCAAGGCCTCGCGCGAGAATCTGCGCCGGATCGAGATGGACCTGCTGGTTCGCGTCACGAACGCCTATGTTTCCGTGCGCCGCGACCGTGAGGTGCTGCGCATCAGCGAAGGGGGCGAGGCTTTCCTGCGCAAGCAACTGCAGGACACCGAGGACCGCTATAGCGTGCGTCAGGTCACCCTGACCGACGTGCAGCAGGCCAAGGCGCGTCTGGCGGCCGCCAGTACTCAGGTCGCCAACGCCCGGGCCCAGCTGAACGTCACCCTGGCCAACTATGCCTCGCTGGTGGGGCATATGCCCGACAACCTCGAGCCCGAGCCCGATATCGACGGCCTGCCGACGACCCTGGACGAGGCGTTCAACGAGGGCGAGAAATACAACCCGACGCTGCTGGCGGCGCTGTTCACCGAGCAGTCGTCGCGTCTGGGGGTCGCCGAGGCGCGGGCCCAGCGCCTGTTCTCGGTCTCGGCGCGCGCCGACTATCGCAACGCGCCCTACCTCGGCTACAGCGCCAAGCAGTTCAACCGCACCGACACCTTCACGGCCAGCATAACGCTCAGCCAGCCGCTGTTCACCGGCGGGCAGATCAACTCCGCGATCCGCCAGTCGATCGAGGAAAACAATCGCGACAAGCTGCTGATCGACGACGCGCGCCGCAACATGGTTCTCGGCATCTCACAGTACTGGGACCAGCTGGTCGCGGCGCGCCGCACGCTGAGCACGATCGAGGACGAGATGAAGGCCGACACGGTCGCCTTCTACGGCGTCCGCGAGGAAGAGCGCTTCGCCCTGCGCAGCACGATCGAGGTGCTGAACGCCCAGGCCGAACTGCAGAACGCCCAGCTGAACTTCGTCCGGGGGCGCGCCAACGAATATGTCGGCCGGGTCCAGCTGCTGTCGCAGGTGGGCACGCTGGAAGTCGGCAACCTGGCGCCGGGCGTCCAGCCTTACGATCCCACCCGTAACTTCAAGAAGGTTCGCTACAAGGGCGTGCTGCCCACGGATCTGATCGTCCAGACGCTGGACCATGTGTCCTTGCCGATGGAGCCCAAGAAGCCGAAGGCCGGCGACACCACCCCGATCCGTCCGCCGTCCAGCGAGTTGCCGAGCAAGCCGATCGCCGCCGACAAGGTCACGCCGCCGCCGTCGATCAACGACCTGCCGGCCCTGAGCGACGACGCGCCGGTTCGCACCTCGCCGAAAGGCTGAGCCTTAGCTGATCGGCAGGAGGGCGCGGGTCATCGACAGCCATGCCTGTCGGTTGAACGAGACGTGGCCGTTGCGCGTGGTCGCGGCGGCCAGCTCGGCGCGCCAGGCGTCGTCCGAGAGCATCCGCGTCAGCTTCTTCGCCGCGTCGTCTTCGTCGGCGGCGGCCCAGCGTCCCGCGCGGTAGATGGCGCCGTCGCCATCGACCGGGATCAGGGCGTAGTCGACCAACTGGCTGGACGCGGGGTCCATGAACTCGACGTTCGACGACCAGCCGGTGGCCAGGGTCGGCTTGCCCAGCCAGATCGCCTCGGCCAGCAGCAAGCCATAGCCTTCGGAGCGGTGCAGGGACAGCACTATGTCGGCGCTCGCGGTCAGGCGCGCCATGTCCTCGGCCGACAGGCTGTCGGTCATCAGCCGGATCGTCGGATCGCCCGCGACCAGCGCTTCCAGGGCCGCCATGGTCTGGGGGTGGAGATCCGCGCCGACCACCTTGCAGACCAGCAGGGCGGGCGCGCCAGAGGCGGCCTGGGCGGCCCGGAAGGCGCGTAGGCCGGCGTAGGGATTCTTGCGCTGGTCGGTCGAGCGCAGGTCGAAGGCCATCAGCGCCACGACGCGATCCTCGGGCAGGTCAAAACGCGCCCGGTCGGCGGCGGGCCGGGGATTCAGATAAAGAGGGTAGGGCGCCGGCGAGACCTTCACCCGAGGCGGGGCGATCTTGCGAAGGGCGTCGGCGGCGAAGGCCGAGGGCGCCCAGACCTCGTCGACCAGGTCGAAAGCCGGGATCCAGTCGGCCGGCGCGTCCTCCAGCTCCCAGGCCCAGTAGCCGATGTGGCGTCGCCCTCGCAGCGGTCGGCCTTGGGTCGCGCGCACCCAGCGCATCAGTTCCGGCGGATTGATGTGCGAGATGAGCACGCCCTTCTCGTCGGCCGAAGGGGGCGGAAAGCGGGCCTCCAGGGTCACGGGAAAACCGACGTCGGCCGACAGGTCCATCGCGCGCGTCGCCAGGCCGGCGTCGGCGAAGCCCCGCGCCAGCATCCGCGCGCCCTCGCCCAGGCCGTGCACGGCGCCATGGAACCCGACCACGGTGACGGGCGGGGCCGGCGCCAAGTCGCGCCGTCGGACGCGCCAATGGATGCGGGCCTCGCTCAGGGCCTCGGCGCAGGTTCTGGCCGCGAGGCCGGGCGCGGCCGCGGTCAGGTGGGCCGCTCGACGCGCCGGCGCCGGCAGCCGTCGCCATAGCGCCAGGAGTTGGGATTTCATTCGAACTACGGTCTCGGATCGGCCTTGCGAGGTCGCGCGAACCTATAACGAGTTGTCGCGCCGAAAAACCGCTCTCGACTGTTCGCGCATGACGGGAGCGCGACCATCGAGATGCGCCGCGCGGAGCGCGGGGCTCGCGGCCGCGTTCGCTTCTTCGGAGACTCTTCGCCAAGTGCTGTCGAGCACAATAAGGGATAGTGCGTAATGGAGGGTGTTTGTGTTGGAAATTGTTGTAAAGGCGCGGTCTTAGAAGGTGTTCATTCGAAAAATGAAAACTAAAATTGGGAAAATTTTATCCATACAAAACTTTGGAGACTAAAAAATATCCGAAATTTTCGCCATTTCGGAGGGAGCGCGCGCCTGATATTTCGGCTTCGGGCCCGGATTGTGGAGCTGGGGCGTGGGGTAGCGGAAGTTGCAACCCAAATTCAAGATCTAATATGGGAATCTGAGTGTGACCCCGTTGCGTCAGTCCACCAGTTAAGGTATGACGTTCTTGTCTACCCACAAGACTTCCCATTAGCCCCGCCGGAGACCGAGTCACCGGCGGGGCTTATTGCATCTGGGGATCGCTTTCGCGCCGAGGATAACGTCGCGGCGGCCCCGGTGTTCCCCAGGCCAAGCTTCCAAGACCGGTTAAATCTGCTCTTCGGGCGGTGCGTTGGGCGAGCGCGCGAAGTGCGGGCCGTGCGTCACCGGCTGACGCTCCAGGATTTCACGGACCTTGCGCACCGCGTCGGAGGCGCGGCTGCGGCGCTGGCGCCAGAGCAGCAGGCTCATCGCGCCCAATGTGGCGGCTAGGAACGGCAGCGGGCCCAGCAGCCAGACCGCCGCCGCCAGGGCGAAATAATAGGCGCGGACGCCGGCGTTGAAGGCCGACAGCGCCGGGTTGAGGATGCCGCCGGCGGCCTCGGCGTATTCGGCCAGCACCGTCTTGGGCGCCCAGGACGGCGCCGCGCCGATCGCCGCCAGGCAGTAGTTCATCTGCCGGATGGCCCAGATGAAGTCGAGCAGCCCCCGCGCCAGGGCCACGAGGACCAGACCCAGCTTGATCTGGAACATCACGGGCGTGGTCTTGGCCAGGACCCGCAGGCCCTCGATGCTGTGCAGCGACTTGTCGCCGCCGAACAGGGCGCCGGCCGTGGCCGCGATCAGGATCAGGTTGGACGAGGCGAAGAAGCTGGCGGAATTGATCGCATGGCCCAGCAACTGGCCGTCCAGCAGCGCGACTTCGCGCACCGACATCTCCTGCATCCACCGGCGGCGGATCACCGTCATGTCCGTATTCAGCGCGCCGCGCCCCTCGCCCAGACGGCGCAGGGCCGGCTCGTACAGGACCGAGCAGAGCGCGAAGACCAGGACGGCGAAGATATCGAGCAACGGCATGGGTGACATCTAGACGGATACCAAGAGTCGGAAAACGGGTGCGGCGGGCGTCGCCGTCAGTCTTCGGCGATCAGGCTATGGCGCGCCGTGTCCTTCAGCAGGATCGCGCAGACGAGGCCCACGGCCATGACGCCGGCGACATAGAGATAGAAGGCGCTCTCCATCTTTTCGTGCTTGAAGGCCAGGGCGACCATTTCGGCGGTGCCGCCGAACAGGACATTGGCCAGGGCGTAGGGCAGGGCCACGCCCAAGGCCCGAACCTCGGCGGGAAACAGTTCGGCCTTCACCACCGCGCTGATCGCGGTGTAGCAGGATTGGATCGCCACCCCGGCCAGGATCAGCGCCAGGGCCGTGGTCACCGAGCCGGCCTGGCTGATGCCGGTCATGATCGGCCAGATGCTCAAGGCGCCGCCCGCGAAGGCCAGGATCAGCATCGGCTTGCGGCCGACCACGTCCGACAGCCAGCCGGCCAGGGGCTGGAACAGCATGAAGCCCACTAGGCTAAGCGCGCTGATCTCCGAGGCCTGGCCCTTGTGGAAACCGGCCGTGTTGACCAGGAACTTCTGCATGTAGGTGGTGTAGACATAGAAGGTCAGCGATCCGCCGGCCGTCAGGCCCATGATCAGCAGGCTCTCGCGGGGATGGCGGCGGATCAACGGCGCGATCAGCGTCGCGAAGAACAGCACCAGGAACAACGCGCCCAGATACTGGCCCGGCTTGGCCAGGGGGCCATTGGTGACGCCCAGCACGCCGGCGATCACTGTCAGCAGCAGCAGGACGCCCGCCGCGGTCACCTGCGTCTTCGACAGGCTCTCCTGGCTGGACGACGGCTTGAAGGCGATGCTCTCGTCCAGGCCCCGGCGGATCCAGAAGACGATGACCGCCAGCAACGCCCCGATCAGGAATGGGATGCGCCAGGCCCAGGCCTTCAGCTCGGCCTCGCCGACGGTGCGCTGAAGCGTGATGAGCACGCCCAGGGCGATCAGCTGCCCGGCGATTAGGGTCACGTATTGGAAGCTGGACCAGAAGCCGCGACGGGCCTTGCCGGCCATCTCGCTCATATAGGTGGCGCTGGCGCCGTATTCGCCGCCGACCGAGAGGCCTTGCAGCACGCGCGCCACCAGCAGAATGGCCGGCGCCCAAAGGCCGATGGTCTTGTAGTCCGGCGTGACCGCGATGATCAGCGCGCCGCCGCACATCAGAGCCACCGAGGCGGACAAGGCCGCGCGACGGCCGGCGCGGTCGGCATAGAGGCCCATCAGCCAGGCCCCGATCGGCCGCGCCACGAAGCCCAGAAAGAACACCGCCGCCGCCTGCAGCAGCTGCACGGTCTGGTCGCCCTTGGGGAAGAAGGCGGGGGCGAAATAGAGGGTGAAGGCCGCGTAGGCGAACCAGTCGTACCACTCGACCAGATTACCGGCCGACCCGCCCAGGATCGCCTTGGCCCGCGCCCACGGCGAAAGCCGTCCAGGCGCGATGTCGGCGTTCGCCGTCATGTATAGTCCCCTCCCACTCCCAGGAGGGGACTTTAGGCGAACGCCGTCATGGAGCAAGCGCGGGCGTGGAAAGCGGCCGCGACACCCGCCCCGTTTCGGATCTTAGATCCGTCCCAGCAGTACCAGAACGATGATGATCACCAGGATCAGGCCCAAGCCGCCGCTGGGGTAATAGCCCCACGAACGGCTGTGGCCCCACGTGGGCAGAGCGCCGACCAGAGCCAGGATCAGGATGATGATGAGGATCGTGCCGAGCATGGTCCGAAAGGTCCCTCGAGCCCGCGTCCGCCACCACGGCGACGCTGGGGTCTGGCCTTCGGAATACGTGGACGGACGCGTCGGTTCCGCGCCGTTTGGTTCCCGTCAGCTAGGGGCGTCCTCGGCCTTTTTCATGCGGATGGCCCACAAAGCGCCGATCACGCCGCCCTTGACCCGGGGCAGCAGCAGCAGGGTCAGGGCGGCCAAGGGGATCAAGGTCACCGGCGCGACGATGAACGGCGAGGCCTGCCAGATCCAAGGCAGGAACAGCAGCGGGGCCACGAACAGGTGGCCGACCAGCAGGATGGTGAAATAGGCCGGGCCGTCATCGGCCGGATATTCGCCCAAGTGGTGGCCGCAGGCCTCGCACTCCGGATCGACCTTCAGATAGCGCATGTACAGCCGCCCCTGGCCGCAGTTAGGGCAACGGTGCAGCAGGCCCCGTTTGAGGCCGGTGAGCATGGGGGACGCGGGGGCGGGCTCGGACATGGGGCTCATATGCGCCTTAGGGCGCGGCGAGAAAAGGGCGACGCGCCGTCGCACGGCGACGATTTGTCCTGACGCGCCAAAGTGTCCCGAGCGAATTTCGAACGAATGATCTCGGGCAATACAGGAAGACCCTTGTTCGATGGCCGCTGATACAAGCTTTGGTCAATTGTAATACTGACACATGAGCTTGAGAACTTCTGGCCAAGCCGTCTTCCGTCAAGGAACCCCGTGAAAACGGCGACGTTGATCGGAAAGAAGCAGGAGGTTGGCCATGGCCGAGACGCGATCGACCCCGGGAGGCCCCTCGAAAGCGCCCGCTCCGGAACGGAGGGGCGCTTCGAAGGCCGAGCATGAGGTGCGTCATGCGACCGACGCCGCCGTCGCGCCGCACGAAAAGCGGGCGATCGGCGCGGAAACCTCACGCGAGGAAGACGCCTAACGCCTTTAGTGCTTGGCGTCGCGGGCGGCGCCGCTGACGGCCTTGCCGGCGGACGACACGTCGCGACCCATGCCTTCAACGGTGTTGCAGGCCGAAACCAGCAGGGCGGCCGCGGCGGCGGCCAGGACGACGATCTTGCGCATGGTGATATAGCTCCAACTCAATGGCCGGACCTTAGCCATGGGCCGCGCCGAGCTTCAAGAACGCCGGCGCGTTTTCGTGACCTGAAAACCCTTGGCGCTATCGGATCCGGCGAACCGAGCTATAGCGATCGTTCTGCTTGTTGGGCAGCACGGGCATGTCGTAGCTGTAGCGCCAGCAGCGGCCCTGGAAGTAGGCGTGCTCGCACATTTCCCACTCGCCTCGGAAGATCTTGAACGACGAGACGCGGTCGTTGAAGCCCAGACGGACGAGGTCGGGAATGTCGCCGCGGATCGGACGGGCCTCGCCGCCGAAATCGCGGTGCTCGAACAGCACGAGATCGGGCCCGCCGCCCCAGCGGTCTCCACCCCAGCGGTCGTCGCGTCGGTCGTCCCGGCGCTCCCAGCGGCGATCATCCCGGTACTCATAGCGATCCTGCGCCGAAACGGCGGTGGCCGCGCCCAGGGCGGTCAGCGCCGCGCAGGCGATCAGGGCAAGGGTCTTGCGCATGGTCTTGCTCTCCTACTTCGCGCGACGAAGCGCTCGAAAGAGCGGTTCGATCCCGAGCCCCGGCGCGGCCGAAGCCAGGATCTTCCGCGTCGTCGCGTTCCCCACCAGAATGGCGTCGAAGCCAAGCTAAACGCCCCTGGCCTGAACGCCACCTGAATGAGACGGCCTTAGCGCCCCGGTCGGTAGTCGGCCTTCACGTGCCCCTTCAACTGGTCCTCGGTGAACCAGACCGGCTTGGTCTTCATCGCGACGAACAGCGGCGTCTGGTCGGCGTAGTGGGGCGACTTGGCGTCCAGGGTGGCCGAGCCGAACTGGTGGATGCTTTCGGAGTGGAGCAGGCCGGCCTTGTCCCAGGTTACGAACATGATGAAGGTGTCGCCGCCCTCGGCCGTGGTCGTGCCGTCCTTTTCGGGGCGCCCCCAGACCGAGCGATAGGTGTCGGCGGCGCCGTCGATCGGCAGGTTCACGTCCCCGCGCCGGATGCGGTTGACCTCGCCCCATTCGGGATCGAGGCGGCCGAAGTGCGTCTTCAACTGCTTGATCGCCGCGCGCAGGCTGTCGATCGGGGCGGGGCCCTGGTCGCCGTTGGAGCGGGCGAAGAGCACCGGCTGGCTCATCAGCGCCGCCAGCGCCGCGCCGCGGTCGTGGACGTCGGCCTTCTTGTCCCAGGCCCGCAGGATCTTCTGGGCCTGGGCGAGATCGGCGTCGCCCTTCGGATCGATCGCCGTGACCTCGCGGACCATGTCCATGACGCTGGAGCGGTCGCTGAACGCGATGTCGAACTTATGCGCCCGGAAACTGGCGTCGGTGATCGCGTGGTCGGTCCCGAAGGTCTCCAGCGCCCGCCAGGCCCGGTTGGTCATGTTGGTCTGCAGGCCCATCGTGGCGGGAAAATCTTCGGGCTTGAGGTTGTCGGCGTCCTCGCTGGCGCGGAATGGGGTGTTGTTGGAGTTGAAGACCAGGCCCGACTTCGGATTCCACAGTTGCGGCGTCTTCTCGACCGGCAGATAGCCTTGCCAGATCAGGTCCGAGCGGTCGCCCGGCAGGATCCCCGACCAGTCGGCCTGGACCGCGCGGTTCGGGTACTGGCCGTTATGCACGAAGCCGATGTTTCCGGCCTTGTCGGCATAGACGTAGTTGAGGCTGGGAATGGCGTGGGTGGCGATGGCGGCGCGCCACTCGGCCAGGTCGCGGGCATGGTTCAGCCGCCAGTACTGCACCGGCTGGCGCCACTCGCCCATGCCGGCGTAGCGGATGGCGAAGACGCCGTGATCGGTCTCCAGAACCGGCCCGTGGACCGAGCGCAACACCGCCTTCCTGACGGGCAGGACGATCGGGCCGAACAGCTTCACGCGCAGGGTCACATAGCGCCTGTCGAAGTCCTTCCACTGGCCGTCGAGGCGGTACTGGTTCTTGTTCGCCGGGTTGATGGTCAGGCGATAGATGTCGACCAGATCGGGCTTGGACACCGTGTTGGCCCAGCCCAGGTCGGCGTTGTGGCCGTGCAGCATGAACGGCGAGCCGGGGAAGAAGCCGCCGGCCACGTGCCAGCCTTCGCCGCTCTCGACCACCGCCTCGTACCAGGCCACGGGGCCGGTATAGGGCTGGTGCGAATTGACCAGCAGCCGCGTGGCGCCGTCGGCGCTGCGCGAGGGCGCGGTCGCCAGGCCGTTGGAGCCCTTGGCCGGCGGCGGCGGAGCCCCGGGCGTCGTCAGGCGCTTCAGCTCGCCGTCCAGGCCGTAGAAGAACGGTTGCTTGAAGACGAAGCCGGCCTCGATGTCTCGGCCGGTCAGCGGCAGCAGGCCCGCCTTGACCTTGTCCGGGTGCTGGGCGGCATAGACGTTCACGCCGTCGGCATAGGCCTCCATCACCTTGCGCAGCGGGGCTGGCAGGTCGCCGTAATGGGCGTTGGTCGTCGGCCAGACGTCCAGCAGGGCGGTGACGTAGTCGGTCGGCGCGGCGTCCTTGCCCTTGTCGCGCGCCAGCACGCCGCGCGTGGCCAGCACGACGTCCTGCAGGGTGCCGAAGTCGTCCTCGCTCTGGGCGTAGCCGAGGCCGAAGGCCGCGTCGGCGTCGGTCTTGCCCAGTACGTGCGGCACGCCCCAGTCGTCGCGGCGGACATGGACGTCATAGGCCTTGGCCCGGTCGAGAAGCGTCTGGCGGTCGGGGGCCTTGGGCAGGCTCAGGCGATCGATGACGATCAGCGACACCGCCGCCAAGACGACGAGCGCGACCAGCGCGCCGATCCCTCGCAGGACCCACTTCATCCCAAGCCTCCCGACCGTTCTTTCGTTGCCGGCGATCATGCGGGGCGGCTGGGCGCGAGGAAAGGGTCGGTTTCGACGAATGCTCGCCGAAACTCACGAGAACGTCGTTCGACCGTCGCCAAGGGCCTGCTACGACAGGCGCGACAAAAAGGGAGGCGCGCCATGGCTCGCAAATATGTCGTTTCCGTTCTCGCGGTTCTGGCGCTCGGCGCCAGCGGCGCGGCGTTCGCTCAGGTTCCCGCCAACATCGCCAAGGCCGTGGCCGATCCGTCGCGTCCGGCCGAGCAGTCGGCGCGCGACGCGGCCCGTCACCCGGGCGAGGTCCTGGCCCTGGCCGGGGTGAAGACCGGCGACACCGTCGTCGACTTCATCATGGGCGGCGGCTATTTCACCCGCATCCTGTCCGGCGCGGTCGGGCCCAAGGGGACGGTCTACGCCTATCAGCCGGCCGAGTTTATCAAGTTCAAGGCCAAGTACGGCGAGGATCAGGCCAGCACGGTCGCGGCCCTGCCCAACGCCAAGGCGCTGAACGGCCCGATGGTCGGTCTCGATCTGCCGGACAACCTCGATGTCGTGATCACCGTGCAGAACTATCACGACATGCACCTGAAGCCCTTCCCGGCGGACACGGCCGCCAAGGTCGACGCCGAGATCTTCAAGTCGCTGAAGCCCGGCGGCGTCTTCCTGGTCGTCGACCACGCCGCCGCGGCCGGCTCGGGCCTGGCCGCGCCGGACACGCTGCATCGCATCGACGTCGAGGCCGTGAAAAAGGAAGTGGAGGCCGCCGGCTTCAAGCTCGAGGCCCAGAGCCCGCTGCTGGCCAACGCGACCGATCCACATACGGCCAGTGTCTTCGACCCGGCCATTCGCGGAAAGACCGATCAGTTCATCCTGAAATTCCGCAAGCCCAGCTAAGGCGTTCCCGGCGGGCGGGGCGGATCAATCGTCACCGCGTCATCCAGGGCTTCGACTTGCCGGTCGGCGCGGCGGCGCTGGCCCGCTCGACCTTGCCGGTCGAGGCCTTGGCCCCGTGGCCGTGCTTGCCCTGGGCGGCCTTCTTCAGGCGCAGGGCGCGCTGCATCGGGGTCTCGCCGGTGGGTTCGTGAGCGGGGGCGTCGGTCTTGTCGGTCATGAAGGCGATGTAGGCCTCCCACGGCGCCTTGAGAAGGCCGCGCTCGCGCGTCAGTCTGGAATCATGTCGCTCGCTCGCCCCGTTTCGCCGCTGATCGTGCTCGCCGCCCTGATCGGCGCCCCGCTGGCCCAGGCCCAGACCGCGTCGAACCCGGTCTCGCCGGTGCTGATCCTGCCGCCCACCCAACCGCCCAAGCTGGTCTCGACCTATCCGGCCCAGGACCAGACCGTCGCGCCGGGCGTGCTGATCCTGAAGGTCGCCTTTGACCAGCAGATGTCGCCGTCGTCCTGGAACTACGCCCCGGCGGCGGGCGCCGAGCCGATGGACTGCGTGAGGACGCCCCGGCTGCTGAACGACCAGAAGACCTTCGTGCTTCTGTGTCGCGTGCTGGCGGGCAAGACCTATGGCGTCACGTTCAACGCCCAGCGTCCCGGCGGCTTCGCCAATCTCGGCGAGAACCCGGCCCTGGAGGCGAGCCTCACCTTCAAGGCGGCCGGGGATCCGCCGATCACCACGGTGAAGCGGGCGATGGAGCTGGCGGGCCTGCAAAGCGACCAGATGCCGGTGCAGGAGGCGCCGATGGCCGCCGCCGGCAACAGCGCCGCCGCCGGACGATAGCGCCCGCCCGGCCTACCGCTCAAGCTTGTGGCGCGCGCGCCGGGCTTGGCCCATCATCGTCCGATGACGGGGGAATCGGTCGGACGGGATTGGACGGGGGCGGACCTCGCCGTGGTGGTGGGCGACTACATGGCCCAGCTGGAGCGGACGCTTGCCGGCAAGCCGGTCGATCGCGCCGCGCACGGCCGCACCGTTCGGTTCGTCACGGGCAAGTCCGACGCGCCGATCGCCTGGAAGCAGGGCGAGATCTCGGCGGTGCTGTCGCTGGTCGGCCTGCCCATCCTCAAGGATCAGCCGCCGCGCTGGAGCTATGACGAACCGCTTCTGGAGGCGGTCGAGGACCAACTGGCCGCCAAGCCGGCCCTCTTGACCGCCGCCGTGCGCCCGGCCGCGCTGTTCGTCGCCCCGCCGGCCATCCCGCTGATCGAGACCCCGCCGCCCCGGCCGATGGCGATGACCGACCGTCTGGTCCGGCTGATCCAGCGCTTCGACATGGGCGCCCGCGCGGCCGACGACCGCTTCCTGCGCGGCCTGGGGATCGCCAGCTTCATCGCCCACGAGGCTCGCCGGCTCTCGGATCGCGGCCGTCCCGACCTCGCCGCGCGGATCCGCCCCGCGGGGGCCGAAGACCCCGCCGGCTACGACGTCCTGGGCTTTGGCCTCGACGAGACGCCGCGCCTGATCGTGGTCAAGACCACCCTGGCCGGCGAGTTCGCCCCGTTCGGGCTGACCTCCGCCGAACTGGCCCTGGCGACGGCCCGCCCCGAGGCCTTCCGCATCCGCCGCGTCCACGACCTGCTGGGCGAAGCGCGCTTCTACCGGATGAAGCCGCCGTTCGGGTGAGGCCGTAAGGCGGCGATCAGCCGGCAGGAAAGTCTTTCAGCAGGGCGATAGCAGCGTCGGCGCGCTTGCTGAAGACGGCGACCGCGTCGGATCGAAGCTGTTCCGCCACTTTGAGGAGTTCGGCATAACGAGGTTCGCCTGTCTCCATCAGCTGCGACAACGCCGCCGCGCTGGCTGCGTCCGCCAAGGCGCCGGCGTTGCGCAAGGAGTCCACCGCGTCCTGAATGGCCAGGGCGCTGGCTTGAGCGACCATTTGATACGCCTTGCCTGCGCCACTCGTCAGCACGACCTGAGGCGACAAGGTGGCCTGCTGAGCCTGATTCAGCGCATCGACGATTTTAGGATCGACAGTGACGCTCATGATTTCGCCTCGGGCGCCCGGGTGCTGGAGATCAGGCTGGCGCGTTCCAGCAGTCGGGCGCAGGCCGCACTGATCAATGCCTGACTGACAACGCGGTCTGCCTGTTGGCGCAAGACGGCGTTATGCATCGCTTGGCCTAAGGTCTGAGCCACGGTCGCCTCCAGCAGGGCCATGCTCTGGGACGGCGACAAGCCGACCATCAGCGCGCTGAGGTCGGCCGTAGCGGCAGAGGTTTGATCGTTGAGGGGGGAGCCGCCGTCGCTTTCAGGCGCTTGCGTGGTGGCCTCATTGGATGGGGCGGCATGGGTCTCGGCTGCGTTTGGGGCAGGCTTTGATAGCGTGTCAGGCCCGTTCGAAGCGTCGGGCTCGGGAGTGGCTCCGCTTGTTCCGTCTAGGGTTGCATTAGCCATCAGCTCGGCCTCCGCTCTGATAGATCAGAGCCACCCCCTGAGCGGTTGCCGCTTGGGCTACGATCTGCAGCTGCTGTTGAGCGTGGACCGCGTTATAGGCTGCTAGAGCCAGGGCATGGGCGGTGGCCTGGTAGAGGCTAGACATCGCCACAGCCGGGGAGGCGCCCAGGGTCTGGACACCGGATTGCGTAACCGCGTCGGTGATCTGGCTATTGACCGCAGTCGGGAAGGCCATGGCTGTTCCTCAGGCCGACTTGGCGACGTCGCCGGCTTGCGCTTCCGACGAAGCCTTATCGGTCTCAGAGGCGACTGGCGGCGCCGAAGCGGAGTGACCGTTGACAGCGCCGTTCAGGATCGCCTCGGTCGCTTTGCCGGCGCTGGCGGTATCCAGAGAATAGAGTGTCGCAACGCCCATCGTCGTCGCGGCCTGAGCGGTGATGTTCAACTGTTGCTGAGCGCTGGTGGCGTTCAGGGCGGCCGTGGCCAGCGCCTGGGCCGTAGCCTGGTAGAGACTGCCCAAGGCCATTGCAGGCGCATCGCCCAACACTTTCACATTGGTCTGGGTGACGGAGTCGGTGATCTGGTCGTTGACGGAGGTGGGGAAAGCCATAGCTAATCTCGCTGTAAGCGCGAAGATGCGCGGCGCGCCAAGGTAAAGTTCGACGCAGGCCGAACCTAAGGCCGGCGAGATGCTCTCTGAAAGTGCCAATCCTCACACAGGCTGAAAAATCTGCGCCAGGTGCAAGTCCGACCTAATGCGCGGATAGCAAAACGCCCCGCCGGAAGTCCGGGCGGGGCGCGCAAACCTTTCAGAATCTAAAAAGCCTCAATCCTCGTCCATCTTCAGCGCGGCGATGAAGGCTTCCTGCGGGATCTCGACCTTGCCGAACTGGCGCATCCGCTTCTTGCCTTCCTTCTGCTTGTCCAGAAGCTTGCGCTTGCGGCTGGCGTCGCCGCCGTAGCACTTGGCGGTCACGTCCTTGCGCAGGGCGCGGACGGTTTCGCGGGCGATGATGCGGCCGCCGATGGCGGCCTGGATCGGGATGACGAACATGTGCTGGGGGATGAGTTCCTTCATCTTCTCGCACATGCCCCGGCCGCGGCTCTCGGCGCGGCTGCGGTGGACCAGCATCGACAGGGCGTCGACGGGCTCGCTGTTGACCAGGATCGACATCTTGACGAGGTCGCCGGCGCGGTAGTCCTCCAGCTGGTAGTCGAAGCTGGCATAGCCCTTCGAGATCGACTTCAGGCGGTCGTAGAAGTCGAACACCACCTCGTTCAGCGGCAGGTCGTAGACGACCATGGCGCGGCTGCCGACATAGGAGAGCTCGCGCTGCATCCCGCGGCGGTCCTGGCAGAGCTTGATGACGCCGCCCAGGTACTCGTCGGGGGTGAAGATCGTGGCCTTGATCCAGGGCTCGGCGATCTCCTCGATCTGCATGACGTCCGGCAGGTCGGCCGGGTTGTGCAGCTCGATCTCCTCGCCGTTGCGCAGGCGGATCTTGTAGACCACCGAGGGGGCGGTCGCGATCAGGTCGAGGTCGAATTCGCGCGACAGCCGCTCCTGGATGATCTCCAGGTGCAGCAGCCCCAGGAACCCGCAGCGGAAGCCGAAGCCCAGGGCGGCGCTGGACTCCATCTCGTAGGTGAAGCTGGCGTCGTTCAGGCGCAGCTTGCCGACGGCGGCGCGCAGGTCCTCGAAGTCGGCGGCGTCGACCGGGAAGAGGCCGCAGAACACGACCGGGACCACTTCCTTGAAGCCCTTGAGGGGCTCGGCGGTGGGCTTCTTCTCGTCGGTGATGGTGTCGCCGACGGCGGCGTCGGCCACTTCCTTGATGCTGGCGGTGAAGAAGCCGACCTCGCCGGGGGTCAGGATGTCGACGTCGGTGGCCTTGGGGCGGAAGACGCCGACCTTGTCGATGCGGTGGGTGGCGCCGGTCTGCATCATGCGGACCTGCTGGCCGGCCTTCAGCGTGCCGTCGAAGATGCGCACCAGCACGACGACGCCGAGATAGGCGTCGTACCAGGCGTCGACCAGCAGGGCCTTCAGCGGAGCGTTGATGTCGCCCTTGGGCGGGGGCAGGCGGGTGACGATGGCTTCCAGCACGTCGGGGATGCCAAGGCCCGTCTTGGCCGAGCACTCGACGGCGTCCGACGCGTCGAGGCCGATGACGTCCTCGATCTGGGCCTTGACGCGGTCGACGTCGGCGGCGGGCAGGTCGACCTTGTTCAGGACCGGGACGATCTCGTGGTTGTTGTCGATGGCCTGATAGACATTGGCCAGGGTCTGGGCTTCCACGCCTTGCGAGGCGTCGACGACCAGGATCGAGCCCTCGCAGGCAGCCAGCGAGCGCGACACCTCGTAGGCGAAGTCGACGTGGCCGGGGGTGTCCATCAGGTTCAGGACGTAGGTCTCGCCGTCCTTGGCCTTGTAGTGCAGGCGCACCGTCTGGGCCTTGATGGTGATGCCGCGCTCTTTCTCGATGTCCATGTTGTCCAGGACCTGGGCGCTCATCTCGCGGGCGGAGAGGGCGCCGGTCTCCTGGATCAGGCGGTCGGACAGCGTGGACTTGCCGTGGTCGATGTGGGCCACGATCGAGAAATTGCGGATCTTATCCAGGGGCGTAGAGCTCATGAGCGTGCGCATATCACATTTGCGTCTCTCCGCGAGGGGCGCAATTGGCCTCGCGGACCTGGCGGATCGCGTCGCGCGGCCGACCATGGGGCTCATGCTTAACCGCGCGTTAAGTTTGGAGCCGCAAACCGGTCTCAATGGCTTGCAACACTGTTGCAATGAAACCGATCCGGAGGGCCTGACATGGACCGTCGCAAGCTGATCCTCTCGGGCGCCGCCGTGGGCCTGAGCTCCGTGGCCGGCGAGGCCCTGGCCCGGCAGCGGATCACCTCCGAACAGTTGCCGCCGGCCCAGCCGATCAACGGCGCGTCGTCTTCGGCGCCGGCGCGCAGCGTGTTCGACGCGCCGCAGACGAGCAGCCCGCCGCCGGCTCCGACGAGCGGCGTCCAAGGGCCCGCGCCGGGACCGACGCCAGGCTCCAACGGCTCACAGCCGGTCTACGACACCGGCCGGGCCCAGACCTATTCGGCCGACGAGATGATCCGCGCCACGTCCGACTTCCTGGGCGTGACGGCCGAGAGCGCCGGCGCGGCGATCGAGAAGATCTTCAAGGACAAGGGCCAGCCCACCGCCTATGTGGCGGGCGAGGAGGGCTCGGGCGCCTTCATCGCCGGCCTGCGCTACGGGCGGGGCCTGCTGTACATGAAGGGCCGGCCGACGCTGGAAGTGTTCTGGCAGGGTCCGAGCGTGGGCTGGGACTGGGGCGGCAACGCCAGCCGCGTCTTCACCCTCTGCTATAACCTGCAATATCCGGACGCGATCTTCCGCCGGTTCCCGGGCGTCGAGGGCAGCGCCTATCTGATCGGCGGCCTGGGCGTGAACTACCAGAAGGCCGACGAGATCACCCTGGCCCCGATCCGCGCCGGCGTCGGCCTGCGGCTGGGCGCGAACATCGGCTATGTGGGCTACAGCCGCAAACGCCGGACGCTGCCGTTCTAGACCAGATCCTCCCCCGCGACGCGGGGGAGGTGGCCCAGAGGGCCGGAGGGGGCTAACGCGGCCATCATCCAGCTCGCCCCCTCAGCCGGCGCCGCCGGCAGCTCCCCCGCGCCGCGGGGGAGCATCCATAGCGTCTCAATGCTTCTCGACCTTGCCGTTCAGCCAGTCCATCACGGCCAGCAGCACGCCCGAGACCACGAACGACAGGTGGACGATCACCAGCCACATCAGGCGCGGCTGATCCAGGGGCGCGCCGGGCTCGGTCAGCTTCAAGAAGGCCTTGAGCAGGGCGATCGCCGAGATCGCCACGATCGAGGCGATCAGCTTCATCTTCAGGCCCGAGAAATCGACCGTGCCCATCCAGTCGGGCCGGTCCTCGTGGCTGGCGGTGTCGATCTTGGAGACGAAGTTCTCGTAGCCGGACAGGATGACGATCACCAGCAGGTTGGCCGCCAGCGACAGGTCGATCAGCGACAGGGCCAGCAGGATCGCGTCCTCCGGCTTCATCGCCAGCAGATGCGGCAGTTCGTGGAACAGTTCCTGGAAGAAGACGACGATCAGCGCCGCCAGGGCGACGACCAGGCCGACATAGAACGGCGCCATCAGCCAGCGCGAGGCGAACAGGCCGCGTTCCAGCCAGGTCTCCAGCGGGGGTTTCTTCATCCAGGACTCCTTCGCCGACGAGCGTAAGGCGCGTCGATGACGAACGCCACCGTCAGCCGCCGTACGCGATCGCGTAGCGGAAGACGGTGGTCTGGCCCGGTCCCAGGGTCACTCGCCAGGCGATCCGGCCCTGCTGGATGTCGTGCTTCTGGGGCTCGGCGACCAGCTTGAAGGCCGGCAGGTTGGGGTTCTGCCGCAGCTCGATGGTGACCGGAACGGTCTTGGCGTTGGAGAGATCGACCTCGTAGTCGCGCCGCGCGCGGCCCTTGGCGAGCTTCCGTTCGGCGACGAGGCGCGGGCGGGCGCGGACATCCATGGCCTGGCCGATCGCCAGATCCAGCGGCTCGCCGACCGCCACGTCGCGCACCGCCTGCTCGCCGGCGAAGGTCGGGCGGCCGTCGACCGTCTCCATCGCCGAGAGCGCGCCCGAGGGCAGGGGCTTGCCCAGGCCGCTGGCAGTCTTGTTCTCCAGGCGCAAGGTGACCTGCGGCGCCAGGAAGGTGTCGCCGAGGACGTCCCAGCTATTGACCTCGACCACGTACAGTCGCTGGAAGGCGACGTTCTTCTGGTCGAGAAAGGCGACTTGCTTGGTCTGGCGGGCGTTCAGCGTGACCGGCTCGGGCAGGGTGTAGAGCTTGTAGTCGCCCAGGTTCGACTGCTCGGCCAGCTTGGCTCGCTGGCCGGTGACCATGATCTCCTCGACGGAGGCGCGGGCCATCACGGGCGGTATGGGCAGCGGCGGCGGCGGGGGCGGCGGCGCGCCGGCATAGGCCTCGGCGGCGGCGCGGCCCGAGTGCGTCGTGTCCATCGGCCAGCAGGCGCGGACGATCGACTCCGGCTGTCCCTTGTTCACCCTGACATATTGGCGGGCCAGCTTGCCGGCCACCGCCTGGGTTCGGGCGTCGACGAAGGCGCTGCCGCCGCTGTTGACCAGGGTCAGCCAGCCGGTCAGGTCCAGGTGCTTGCCGTCCGGATGGAGGCGCGCGACGTAGTCGGCCTGCCAGTTCACCCCCAGCGCCAGGTAGGAGACCGTCAGCTTGGCGCGCGTCGGCCTTGGAACGTCGATCACGGTCGACAGGCTGGGCTTGTCGGTCAGGCCGTCGGGGACGGCGCCCAGCACCAGCCGCTCCGGGCCTCCGGAGCAGCCCAGGGCCTCGACGCCCTCGGCCGTGCGCACCATCAGGCCGTCCGGCCCCTGCGACAGGGTGGCGTCCACCGTCTGTTGGCGGCCCGTCTTGCGGTTGGTGCGCACCACTTTGATCGGCTGGCCCAGCGACCGTTCGACCAGAGTCCCGGGGCTTAGGAGGGCATAGTCGTAGTTGCGCTCGATCGCCTGGCCGGGCAGGCCCTCGACCGCCGCGCTCTGCGGGATCAGGCCCTCGGCGACGCCGTCGAAACGGATCACGTGGCGACCGGCGGGCAGGTCCACGGCCCGGGTCTCGACGACCAGGATCAGGCCCTTCTGGCGCGCCTGTTCCCGCTGCCATTCCGGCATCGCCTGGAACGGTCCGTCGCCGTCGCGATACAACGTCACCGCGACGGCTTCGGGCGCCGGGGAGACGACGGTGGCGGCGTGGGCGGGG
Organism: Caulobacter sp. SSI4214; assembly: GCF_012184455.1. NCBI lineage: Bacteria > Pseudomonadati > Pseudomonadota > Alphaproteobacteria > Caulobacterales > Caulobacteraceae > Caulobacter > Caulobacter sp. SSI4214. Next base: position 82,908 of record NZ_SZWJ01000008.1, read on the forward strand.
AGGCTGAGCAACAGACTCAGCGCGGCGGCGACGAGCGCCTTATCCTCCCCCGTGAAACGGGGGAGGGGGACCGCGAAGCGGTGGAGGGGGCGCTGGCGGCCAGGACGAGCGCCCCCTCCGTCACGATGCGTATCCGCATCGCGCCACCTCCCCCGCGATGCGGGTGAGGAGGTCGCCATCACCACCCCGTCTCGACCGTGAAGGTGAGCGTCGTCTCGCCATTGGCCGGGACCGGCACGCTCCAGCCCAGCGTCCGCGCGTCGATGCGACGGCTCTTGAGGCTTTCGACCTTGACCTCGCCGTCGCGCCACAGACCGCCCTGGCGCAGCTCGACCGTCACCGGTTGGTCCTTGGCGTTGCGCAGCAGATACTTCATCTCGTAGCGCGAGCGGGTCTTGGAGACGCGGGTCTCGCTGACGAGGGTGGCCTGGCTGGACACGTCGAAGGCATCGCCGATCTTGATCGACAGCTCCGAACCGGCGGGCGTGTGGCCGATGGCGTTCTCGCCGACGAACTTGGGATCGCCGGCCGCGTCGCGCATATAGACCCGCATGGTCCCGGCCGGCAGCTGGCTGCCCAGGCCCGCCAGCTTGGCGTTGCTGAACTGGATGGCGACGACGGCCTTCGCCGGTTCGCCCTGGCTGACGAACCAGCCCTCGCGCACCTCGTAGACCTTCTTGGCCGCGACGCCCTGGGCCGACAGGAAGCCGACCTGCTTGTTCTGGTTGGCGGCGATCGTGGTCCGTTCGGGCAGGGGATAGAGATAGTAGTCGGCGACCCGCTCGCCGGTCCCGCTTTCGGTTCCGGCGCTGATCACGCCCGGCGTCCCGCGGCGCGGCGGGCGGTAGCCGTTGTTCTGCGAGAGCTGGTTCACCTCGCCGGCCACCAACTGCGTCTTGGCGTTCTCGAACGCCGTGCCCGAGGTGTTGGACAGCGTGATCCAGCCCTGCAGGTCCAGGGCGCTTTTGGCCTCGTCGAACATCGCCACATAGTCGGCCTTCCACGACAGGCCCGACGTCAAATAACTGAGCTTAGCCTGGCGCGGCCCGGCGCTGGCGGCCTCGACATTGACCGACAGGGTGGGGCGAGCGCGCAGGGTCTCGGGCACCTTGTCGAAGATCACGCGGGTCGGAACGCCGTCGTCGCGCAGCACCTCGATGCGGTCGCCGATCTTCAGCACCACGCCCTCGTTGGCCGCCAGAACGGTGGCGACCTCGGTGGTCTCCTTGCCGTCTCCGGGATTGGTGCGGACGATCCTGACCTGCTGGCCCACCGCCTTCTCCATCAGCTTGCTGGGCGTCAGCAGGTCGTAGTCGAAGTTCTGCTCCAGGATGGTCACGCCCGGCGCCGACAGGCTGACGGTCTCGGGACGGATCTGGGCCGAGACGTCCTTGAACTCCAGCTTCTGCCGGCCGGCCTTCAGGTCCAGCGGCCGGGCGTCCTCGACCAGCGCGAGGTCGGAATTGTAGATCGTGACCGAGACCTCGCGCGACTGCGCCCGCGCGCTCAACGGAACCAGAAGCAGGCCGGCCGAAGCCAGCAGCGCGCGACGGTGCATCGATGTCCTCCCGTGTGTTTACAGCGGTAAAACATCACGGCATTGAGGCGGAGTCTAGGCGGTTGAGTTTCTACATAACCCGAACTTCCCGGCGAATGCCGGGACCCACTTTCAGCCTGGGATGAAGGGGGGCGGCGCGCTTGCGTCCTATGATCTGGGCCCCGGCGTTCGCCGGGGAGGTCGGAGGCCCTAATTCCCCCAAACCTGCTTCAAGCGGGCGTCGCGGCCGCAGCCGGAACGGTACAGCGAATAGTCCAGCGCGTGCCGCTTGGCGTAATCGCGGTGGTATTCCTCGGCGGGCCAGAAAGTTTGCAGCGGCAGGATCTGGGCCTTCATGGTCCCGGTCTTGAGGCGCTTGGCCGCCTCGTCGCGAGACTTCTCGGCGATCGGCCGCTGGGCGGGGGTGACGAAGACGGCCGGGCGGTAAGAGGGCCCGCGGTCGCAGAACTGGCCGCCGTCGTCGGTGGGGTCGACCAGCTTCCAGTAGCGGTAGAGCAGGAAGCCATAGTCGGTCTTGGCCGGATCGTAGGTCACGCGAACCGACTCGTAGTGGCCGCTCTGTTCACTGGTGACGTCGCGATAGGACGGGTTCTTCACGTGGCCGCCGGTATAGCCGCTCTCGACCTTCAGCACGCCGGGGATGCCGCCCATGTCGTGCTCCATGCACCAGAAGCAGCCGCCGGCGAAGACGGCGGTCTCGGTCTTGACCGGCGCGGGCGGGGGCGCGGCCAGGGCGGTGTCGACGCCCAGCAGGGCGAAGGCGGCGGCAAGGGCGACGAGCAGTCGGCGCATCGGGCGGCTCCAGAAAAGGCGGACTGCGCTCAGATACGCACGAAAAGGCGCGATGGTTACATTCGCCAACCGAAACCGACGCCGCGCACCGACGGACAGGCCGCCAGGCGCGACGCCAGGACCTCGGCGCGGGCGTCGCCCTGGTCGTCGATCTCGAGTCGAATGGCCAGATGCTGGCCCTCGGGAGCGGCGGTCAGGGCGCGCAGGCGGGCCCGCTGCACGGAGGCCACGCCCAGCACGCGCATCAGCGCATCGGGCGTGTCCTCGGCGGTGACGAGGAAGAGGCGGCGCCGGAGGGACGCCAGGGAGGCCTCTTCCGGTTTGAGCGGCTCTACCTGGTCGCTCACGGGCGCAGCCATTGGTGTTCGACCGAGGCCGAATTGACGCCCGGCCAGGCGGCGAGATCGCGGGCCAGCAGACGCGCGGCCTGGTCGCCCAGGTGACGCACGCGCAGCGAGGCTTCGACGATATGGCCGACCGGTTTCATGGTCAGGCCGCACAGTTCGGCGCCGCTATCGGCCAGACCCTGGCGGACGGCTTCCAGCGCGCTGGGCGCGTCCTGGGCGGCCAGCAACAGCTGGTGAACGGTGACGCCTTCCTGGTCGCTATGAAAGGCGGGTGGCGAGGGCAGGTAGCTCATTGGGGTTGGTCCTTTTGCATGAGAGCTTTTGGGACCGAGGAACCGCGCAACAAAAAACCCCGCTCGTGGGAGCGGGGCTTTTTGGAGATCTTGCGATCCTTCGGCTTTGGTTTTGGTAGGTTCCTACCGCTGCTTGCGCCGATTTTGCCCCGTCCGGATAGGCACGGTTTTAATCTGGGTGTTAATCATGTTCCACATCGACACCGCGCACGACATCGCGGCCACGACGGCGAGGCCGGTGGTCGCAAAGGCGGCGAAGGCGAAGGTCGAATGCATGTGGAAGCGATGAATCCCGTTAGCGCCTCTTACAGGTAGCGTGACATCCGCCACCGCGCAAGGGCTTGCCCCGCGCAGGGACGTTCGGTCGCGGACGAGGGCCGGTTTTGCCTTTGGCAAGGCTTGGCGCCTGGAAAGTCAGCAGATCGAAATCCTTCTCCCCCTGCGGGAGAAGGTGGCGCGCAGCGCCGGATGAGGGGTTGATCACCCTATCCAATGAAAAGGGGCCGCCTAAGCGACCCCTCATCCGTCAGCCTGCGGCTGCCACCTTCTCCCGCAAGGGGAGAAGGAGATTATCCCCGCAGCTTCCCGCCCGCCTTTTCGGCCGCCGCGACGACCTTGATCGACAGCGCCTCGATCTCGGCGTCCGTCAGGGTCGCCTCGCGCGGCTGGACCACGACCTCGATCGCCACCGACTTGAAGCCGTCCGGCACGCCGGGGCCTTCATAGACGTCGAAGACGCGCGCGGCGGTGATCAGCGCCTTGTCGGCGCCGGCGGCGGCCTTGACCAGATCGCCGGCGGCCTTGGCCTTGTCGACCAGGAAGGCGAAGTCGCGGGTCAGCGGCATCAGGGCCGAGGGCGAGAAGGCCGGACGGGTCTTCACCGACTTCTTCTTCGGCTCGGGGATCGCCTCCAGGGTGATCTCGAAGCCGTAGACCGGCCCGGCCACGTCCAGGGCCTTGAGGACCGCCGGGTGGATCTCGCCGAACTCGGCCATCACCGCCTTCGGGCCCAGCTGCAGGCGCGCCGAGCGGCCCGGGTGCCACCAGGACGAGGTCGAGCCCTGCGCCGTCTGCAGCGAGGCGACGGGCGCGCCCAGTTCCTCGAGCAGGGCCAGCAGGTCGGCCTTGACCGTGAAGACGTCGCCTTGCGGGGCCTTGTCCCAGCCGCGCGGGGCCTTCGGAACCAGGATCGCCGAGACGACGGTGCGCTGGTCGGCCGGCTTGTCGCCGTGGAAGGTCGGGCCGATCTCGAACAGGGCCGCGTCCGGGAAGCCCTGGCGGGCGTTGCGGCCGGCCGCCTCGATCAGGTTGGGCAGCAGCGACGGGCGCATGCAGTCCAGTTCCGAGGCGATCGGATTGGCCAGCACCAGCTCGGCCTGACCGCCGCCGAACAGTTCGGCGGTCTTGCGGCTGGTGAAGCTGAAGCTCACGGCCTCGGCGTAACCGGCCGCCGCCAGGGCGCGGCGCGCCGCGCGGGCGCGAGCCTGCTTGGCGGTCAGGATCCCGCCGACGGCGCGCGGAACCTCCGGCAGCGGCGTCGAGGGCAGGGCGCCATAGCCGGCGATGCGGGCGATTTCCTCGACCAGGTCGGCCTTGCCTTCCACGTCGCGGCGGAAGGTGGGCGGGGTGACGGTCCAGGGCGAGCCGTCCTGCACGTCGAAGCCCAGGGCGACCAGGATCTGGCGCGCGCGATCGGCCGAGACCGACAGGCCCGACAGCTGCTCGACATAGGCCGGATCGAAGGCGAAGCCCTTCGGCGCGGCCGGGGCCTTGCCAGCGACGATGATCTCCGACGGTTGGCCGCCGCACAGGTCCAGGATCAGCTTGGTGGCCAGCTCGATCCCCGGGACGACCGAGCCGGTGTCGACCGTCCGCGCGAAACGGTACTGGGCGTCGCTGTTGATGCCGGTGGCGCGACCGGTCTGGGCGATGCGAATCGGCTCGAACCAGGCGCTCTCGATGAAGACGTCGATGGTCTCGTCCGAGCAGCCGGTGCTCTCGCCGCCCATGACGCCGCCCAGGCCGATCGGCCGCTCGCCGTTCGCGTCGGCGATCACGCACATGTCGGGCGTCAGTTCGTAGGTCTTGCCGTCCAGCGCGATCAGGTGCTCGTCGCCATGGACGCCGTGACGGCCCAGACGCGTCGAGATCTCGGTCCCCGACAGCTTGGCCGCGTCATAGACGTGCAGCGGCCGGGCGCGGTCGTAGGAGATCAGGTTGGTGACGTCCACCAGGGCGTTGATCGGGCGCAGGCCGATGGCGGTCAGCCGGTCCTGAAGCCACTTGGGCGAGGGGCCGTTCTTGACGCCCTTGATCAGGCGGCCGGCGAACACCGGGCAGGCCTCGCCGTCGACCTTGACGGTGATCGGGCAGGGGAAGGTCCCGGCGACCGGCGCGATCAACAGGTCCTTCAGCTTGCCCACGCCCGCGGCGGCGAGGTCACGGGCGATACCGGCGACGCCCAGCCAGTCGGGGCGGTTGGGCGTGACCTCGAAGTCGATGACGGCTTCCAGGCCCAGGGCTTCCACGGCCGGCGTGCCCACGGCGAGGCTGTCGGGCAGTTCCATGATGCCGTCGCTCTCGGTGGCGTACTCCAGCTCGGCGGCCGAGCAGAGCATGCCGTTCGAGACGACGCCGCGCACGGGCTTCTCGACCAGGGTCACGCCCAGGCCCGGCACATAGGCGCCGATCGGGGCGTAGATGGTGGTCAGGCCCGCGCGGGCGTTCGGCGCGCCGCAGACGATCTCCTTGCGACCATCGACGGTGTCGACCTGGCAGACCCGCAGCCGGTCGGCATTGGGGTGCTGAACGGCCTCGACGATCTTGCAGACCGTGAAGGGGGCCAGCTTGGTCGCCGGATCGGCGACGTGCTCGACCTCGAGGCCGGCCATGGTCATGGCCGCGACGATCTCGGGGACGGTGGCGGTGGTCTCAAGGTGATCCTTGAGCCAGGACAGGGTGAATTTCATTTTCGATCTCCAAGCCCCTCCCCCTTGCGGGGAGGGGTTGGGGTGGGGGTGTGTGCTCGGAGATGGCGGTGTTTCACCCCCACCCCCTGCCCCCTCCCCGCAAGGGGGAGGGGAGGGTTCTTGTCTAGCTCAGGCCGCTGGCCGGGTTTGGCGCGGCGAAGGCGCTGAAGCCGTAGTGCGACAGCCAGCGGACGTCCGACGACCACATGTCGCGCAGGTCCGGCATGCCGTACTTCAGCATGCCCAGCCGGTCGACGCCCATGCCGAAGGCGAAGCCCTGGTACTCGTCCGGATCGATGCCGCAGGCGCGCAGGACGTTCGGGTGAACCATCCCGCAGCCCAGGATCTCAAGCCAGCTCGTGCCCTGGCCGATCTTGATCTCGCCGCCGCTACGATCGCACTGCACGTCCATCTCGGCCGAGGGCTCGGTGAACGGGAAGTGGTGCGGGCGGAACTGGGTGGTGACCGCGTCGGTCTCGAAGAACCGGGCCAGGAACGTCTCCAGGGTCCACTTCAGGTGGCCCATGTGGATGCCCTTGTCGATCACCAGGCCCTCGACCTGATGGAACACCGGCGTGTGGGTGGCGTCGTTGTCGCAGCGATAGGTGCGACCCGGCGCGATGATCCGGATCGGCGGCTTCTGCGAGACCATGGTCCGCACCTGCACGGGGCTGGTGTGGGTGCGGAGCAGCATCCGCTCACCGCTCTCCTTCGGATTGAAGAAGAAGGTGTCGTGCATCTCGCGGGCCGGGTGCTTCTCGGGGAAGTTCAGGGCCGTGAAGTTGTGGAAATCGTCCTCGATGTCCGGACCTTCGGCGACGGCGAAGCCCATCTCGGCGAAGATGGAGATCATCTCGTCCATCGTCTGCATGGTCGGGTGAACCGAGCCCTTGCGGCGGTAGGGCGCGGGCAGGGACAGGTCCAGGGTCTCGCTGGCCAGGCGCGCGTCCAGCTCTGCGGCTTCGAGGGCGGCCTTCTTGGCGGCGATGGCCTCTTGCACCTTATCGCGTAGGGCGTTGATCGCCGCGCCTTGCGTCTTGCGCTCCTCCGGGCTCATCGCGCCCAGGGTCTTGAGCAGGCCCGAGATCGAGCCGGTCTTGCCGACGGCGGCCACGCGGACGGCGTCGAGGGTCGAAAGATCGCCAGCGGCGGCCACCTGGGCCAGCACATCGGCTTCGAGAGTGTTGAGATCGGTCATGACGGGCATCCGTCTAGGCGGTTTTGGGGCTGGCTGGAACCCTCTCCCCTTGCGGGAGAGGGCGGTCTTGCGGAGCAAGACCGGGTGAGGGGTCTCTGGGCGGCTGTCGGAGAGGCTTTTCAACCCCTCATCCGGCCCTTCGGGCCACCTTCTCCCGCAAGGGGAGAAGGGTTTCGGACAGCAAAAAGCCCCCTGGCTCGCGCCAGAGGGCTTTGCAAGATCGGTCAGGTCGAAACCCGAAAAGACCTTAGGCCAGGGCGGCGCGAACCTTGTCGGCGATGGCCTTGAACGCAACCGGATCGGCGCCGGCGATGTCGGCGAGGACCTTACGGTCGATCACGATCCCGGCCACATCCAGGCCGTGGATAAATTGCGAGTAGGTGAAGCCTTCCAGACGGGCGCCAGCGTTGATGCGCTGGATCCACAGCGAACGGAAGGCGCGCTTGCGCACCTTGCGGTCGCGGTAGGCGTACTGGCCGGCCTTGTCGACCGCGGCCTTCGCCGTGCGGATGGTGTTCTTGCGGCGCCCGTAGAAGCCCTTGGCTTGCTCGAGAACCTTCTTGTGCTTGGCGTGGGCGACGACGCCCCGTTTCACGCGAGCCATGTGTCAGCGCTCCTCTTACAGGCCGTAGGGCAGGTAGGTCTTGATGATCTTGGCGTCAGCCTCGGTCATGACCTTCGTGCCGCGCTGTTGGCGGATGTACTTGCCATTGTGGCCGATCAGGCGGTGGCGCTTGCCGGCGACGCCGGCCTTCAGCTTGCCCGTGGCGGTCAGTTTGAAGCGCTTTTTGGCGCCCGACTTCGTCTTCAACTTCGGCATTTCGCGTCGGAGCTTGCGCCCCGTCCTCTGGAAGCATGACGAACCGCCATGGCATGCCAATGGCCAGGCGGTTCCGGAAAGGCGGCGTTGCTACAGGAAAGACTCGGATCTGGCAAGGGTTTAGGCGGCGGCCTTGGTTTTCCGGACGATCGCCAGCGAGAAACCGATGGCCGGGACCATCAGCGCCGCGCCGAACCAGTAGGGCCCGCCGGTCGCCAGGCCGAATAGCGGACCGGCCAGCAGCGGCCCGCCGATCCGGGCCAGCGAGCCGGAAGCCATGTTCAGGCCCAGCATCTGGCCCTGGCGGTCGGACGGGCTGGCGCGTGAGATCAGGGCCGCCACGCAGGGGAAGACCAGCGACTGGCCAAAGGCGGTCAGCGCCACGGCCATGACCGCCACGGGCGGGCTGGGAATGAACGGCGTGACGAGAAGGGTCAGGGCGATGATCGCCAGGCCCGTGGTCAGCACGGGGCCCTCGCCAAACCGTCGCGCCAAGCGGCCGGTCAGCAGCCCTTGGCCCAGCGAGGCGATCACGCCGATCACCGCGAAGCAGAAGCCGACCTGTCGGGGACCCCAGCCGAAGCGGGCGTTGGTGTAGAGGCCGAAGATCGCCTCCATCCCGGCGAAGGCGGCTGTCGAGATCAGGGTGACCAGCAGTACGCGCGACAGGATGGGATGGGCGGCGGCGGCGCCCAGCGCCTCG